>CAXGBX010000073.1:0-8739 GCA_964008195.1 uncultured Flavobacteriaceae bacterium | reverse complement strand
TACGAGCGTCTTTTAAATTTGAGAATGGCCTGCGATGAGTAATTCCAGCTTCTTTGTTGGTTCCAAAATCCTGGATAACACTTTCTAATGATTTCATGATTGATGATTTTAATGATTGCTGATATGATTTGACTAAGAAAATAATTTTCTGTTGAAGAAGCTGGATTTTTGTATGCTGGCTTCTGTACTCATAAATGATTTTCTGTTCTTGGTGTTGCTTTTTAAAGTTGTCATAATTGATGATTTTAATGATTGATGAATTTTTTGTTTTGATCGCTTATGCGAATCTCCTTCTATTTAAGAAACTCGTTTTTTCTGAATTCGCTTCTGTATTCATAAAAGATTTTCTACTTTTTGTGTTACTGTTTAAAGTTCTCATGATTGATGATTTTAATGATTGTTTCTACTTAATAGACGACAGTGAATTAAAAGCGTTACAGTACTATGTAATAAAAGGTAGTGCTTTAACATGATTTTAACTTTTTACTGATTTTCAGCAGCTTAGAGCATAAACAGGTGAGTGGTATCCGTCTTCAAAGTATTGTTAATCTTTTTGAAGCCGGAATTCATTAATGTAATTTTAGATTTCTAAATAGAACTTCATGAATAAATGGGCACTTGGTATTATCGCGGTAGTTTTAATTCTGGCCGTAGCAATTTATGCCATTTATGAAAGCAATGATTACGACTTTAAAGACGCAGATAAATCGTACTCTATTGTGAATAAATGGGAATTACCATTTGAACTTGAAGAGATATCAGGGATGCAATGGATAGGGGATAATAAAATTGCCTGTATTCAGGATGAGGATGGAATTATTTTTATTTATGATCTTTCGTCCTCAAAAATTATTAAACAATATAAATTTGGTGATCCTGGAGATTACGAAGCTTTAACTTCTTTAAATGGTGAATTTTGGGTAGCTGAAAGCAATGGGAAATTATTCAATGTTAAAAATATCGATGGAGCAGAAGGGCGTTCTGAAGTTGTAGAACTGAAATTTGAATATAGAAATAATATTGAAGGAATGGCTGCTAATAAAAACAATGATCTCTGGTTGGCTGTTAAGGAAAAGAATCTTGATAATAGTGGTGACTATAAAGCAATCTATTCGTTTGATCCTGAAACTAATGAATTAGATAGGGAACCTGTGTTAAAAATAATGTATAACGACCCAAAATTTGAAGTATTGAAAACAGGAAATCCCAGGAAACTTATCCGACCTTCAGATATCGCCTTTTCTCCTTTGAACGATGATTTGCTATATGTGCTGGATGCAGAATTTCAAAAACTACTTATTGTTGAAAGGAGTGGAAGTATCAAAGAATTGCATTTACTGGATCCGGCCGAATTTGCCCAACCGGAAGGTATATGCTTCAGTCCCTCCGGTAGATTATTTATTGCCAATGAATCCCTGGGGGCACCGGCAAATATCATAGAGGTTAAAATAAATTGATCAGGATTTTTGCAAATTCTCTGCAATTGCCTGTACTTCGTCCATTACGCGCAGTAAATTTTCCCCCCATAGTTTTTTTATTTCCTCATTTGTATAACCACGCTTTACCAGTTCAATAGTTACATTAAGCGTTTCTGAAGCATCCCTCCAACCCTCAATACCGCCTCCACCATCAAAATCTGAACTAATACCTACATGATCAATTCCTATCTTTTTGACCAGGTAATCTATATGATCTACAAAATCTGAAACGTTTACAGGTATCACGTCTTCTTTTAGGATTTCAACAGCTGGTTCCGCAGCAGTTTGTATTTTTTTAAAGCCTTCATAATAATCTTCTCTCATTTCAGCATTCATATTCCTAACACTATCTCTTGGTAGAATTTCAAAATTCATTTCAGCAGCTTTCTCTGCGTATAGATCATTACTTGCTTTTTCATAAGCCTTATGCTTCTCTGTATTTAAATAAGAACTAAAAGCAACTGTTTGAACCACGCCACCGTGTTTTTTGAATAATTCCAGCAGTTCATCGTCAAGGTTTCGGCTATGGTTACATAAAGCCCTGGCAGAAGAATGTGAAGCGATTAACGGAGCTTTAGAAAGCTCAAACATTTGTTTGATAGCTTCTTTGCTGGGATGAGATACATCTATCATAATTCCCTGCCGGTTCATTTCCCTAACGGCTTCTTCTCCCAGTTCGCTCAGCCCATTGTGCAGCCATTCATCATTTTCCTCGCCGGTATTGGAATCACTAAACTGGCTATGACCGTTATGGGAAAGGGACATATACCTGGCACCACGATCGTAAAACTCCTTAATTCTGCCTAGGTCAGTACCAATAGGATATGCGTTTTCCACCCCTATCATCGCAACTTTTTTTCCTTGCTGCACAAGTTTTCTTACCTCTGCTGAATTGGTAGCCAATCCAATTTTATCTGATGCAATTTCATCTGTAAGACGATGAATTGCATCGAATTTACTTATGGCATTCTCATAGGCTGCTTTATATGTCTGATCATTGAATTCATTCTGCCCGGTATAAACTATAAGCCAGGAGACGTCCATCCCGCCTTTTTCCATTTTTGGAAGGTTTACCTGTGTATCCAGGTTCATCGTATAATTTTTATCCCCTGTAAAATTATTTACATTAATATCATTATGGGTATCTATAATGATCGCTTCCTGATGGATTGCTTTTGCTTTCTTTAAAATTTCCTGATCAAGGGTTTGGGCATTAAGGTTGAAAAGACTTGAAAATAATAGGATTCCGGTTAGTTTTAATTGCATATTTCTAAGGTTCATTATTTGAATTGCCTGAATTTAAGAATTAATATTCGCATATCCGTTTTTTATCTGGTGGTTGTTTTGTTACCCTGAATTTATTTTAGGTCCTCAAGTTAGCTTATTGATTTTTAGTTTATTGAGATTCTGAAATATGTTCAGAATGGCGCTATTTATAATTTTAGGATATAAATATTAAGCTATACTTAAAATCTCAAATTTGATTGTATTTTAAATTACATTTGAATAAACTTTTTGATTTTTAATGCATAAATATATTGTTGTTAATCAGGCAGAGGACTGGACGATCTCTTCTGAAAATTTGAAAATAATCTCGTCTAAAAATTATTTGACGAACCCTGAGTATTCAAGGCTGAAAATGGCCAGGATCTTTAACCTTTGCAAAGATTATTCTTATCAATCTAAAGGCTATTACGTCTCTCTTTTAGCTGAAGCGCGGGGTCATTTGGCAATTCCAACCGTTAAAAACCTGGTGGATCTTGGAGATGCTAAACTGGTAAAGATCGTTTCAGAAGAATTTGATGATCTTATTCAGCATTCTTTAAAAAATATCAAGTCTCAGGAATTCACTTTGAGCATCTATTTCGGGCAGAATGTTGCCGCAAAATATAAAGAATTGAGCGCGATGTTTTTTCGCCACTTTCAGATTCCGTTTTTAAGGGTAAAATTCAATTTTTCTACCAGATGGAATATTAAAAGTATTAAGGCAATTTCAGAAGCAGAAATTCCGTCAGAGCATAAGGAGAGTATGTTGCTTTTCGCGGAGCAATATTTTTCCAAAAAGCGATATGATACCCCAAGGACAAATGTTTCTGAATATGATCTTGCTATTTTAGTACAACCTGATGATATTGCACCTCCAAGTAATGCCAGAGCACTTAAGAAATTTGTGGAGATCGCGGAAAAATTGGGGTTTTATGCAGAGATTCTTGGCCCCAAAGATCTTTCGAGATTATCAGCATTTGATGCTTTGCTTATAAGGCAAAGTACTGAAGTAAATAATGAAGCTTACGCCTTTGCCCGAAAAGCGCAGCAGGAAAATATTGCATTAGTTGACTATCCTGATGCCATCTTAAAATGTTGCAATAAGGTTTTTATGGCTGAAGCTCTAGAAAATTCTAAAATACCAGCACCAAAGACTGTTATTGTGCATAAGGACAACATAAAATCTGTGTTGGAAATCACTAAGCTTCCGGTGGTTTTAAAATCTCCGGATTCCACCTTTTCTTTCGGTGTAAAAAAAGCTACAACAGAAAATGAATATTTTGAACTGGTCTCTTCCATGCTCAAAAAATCTGAGCTTGTGATCGCTCAGGAATTCTCTCCTTCAGAATATGACTGGAGAATTGGAGTACTTGACGGTAAAGCTTTTTATGCGTGTAGATATTATATGGCCAAAGGGCATTGGCAAATTTACAATTGGGATGCCAAGAAAAAAGATGATCAGGATGGAAATGCAGATTGCTTGCCGATAGAAAAGGTTCCGGCAAATATTTTAAAGAACGCCCTTAAAGCTGCTAAACTAATGGGAAAAGGCCTTTATGGGATTGATATCAAGGAAGTGGAAGGAAAGGCTTTGGTCATCGAAATAAATGATAATCCTAATATTGATGCCGGGGTAGAGGATGGATATTATGGAGATCAGGTTTATATAGATATTCTAATGGCGCTAAAAAATCGCCTTGAAAATAAATTATAATGGCATATCATCTTTTTGAAGTTTTTGGAATTGAACTGGAATACATGCTGGTTAAGAAATCTAATCTCAAGATAGAGCCGGTGGTTGATAAACTTTTTATAGAAAAGAACGGCAGCATCACTTCAGATATTGAAAATGGTAAAATAGAGTGGAGCAATGAGCTCGTGGCGCATGTGGTTGAGTTGAAAACCAATGGGCCTACCAATGATCTTTCAAATCTTGATATTTTATTTTCTGAAAATATTATGGAGATCAATAGGTTTTTAAAAGAATTCGATACCTGTCTTTTGCCAACAGCTTCTCACCCATTAATGAATCCGCATACTGAAACCAAATTGTGGGAACATGATAATAACGAGATCTATAGCCTGTACAACAAAATATTTGATTGCAAGGGTCATGGTTGGAGTAACGTGCAGAGCATGCACATTAACCTTCCCTTCTTCGATGATTTGGAATTTGAAAAATTACATGCGGCGGTCAGGATTTTACTTCCTATTATCCCAGGACTTTCTGCCAGTTCCCCAGTTCTGGACGGTAAATACACAGGCTTTAAAGATACCAGGATGGAATACTATAAGTCTAATCAGAAAGAAATTCCGCATATGACAGGAAAAGTAATTCCGGAGCAGGTATTTAATAAAGCTGATTATCATAAAATAATTTTTGAGCCGATTACTGAAGCCATAAAACCATTTGATACCGAAAATATCCTGGACCATCATTTTCTAAATTCCCGGGGAGCAATTTCCAGGTTTGACCGGAATGCGATAGAGATCAGGGTGATTGATGTGCAGGAAAATCCATCAGCAGATGTGGCTATTGCGGCATTTATCATAGAAATTCTAAAATTATTCGTGAGTGAAGAACTGATATCCCTCGAAGATCAAAAAGAATGGCACGAAGACGATTTATTTTCAATTTTTGATGAAGTCATTAAAAACGCAGAAACTACACTGATCACAGATAAAAAATACCTGGCGATATTTGACCTACAGAAGGAAGTAGATGTTAAAAGGATCTGGAAGATACTCTATGAAAAAGTAGGAAATAAGCTTAGTAAAAAACATCAACAGCATATTGAATTCATCCTGCAGAACGGGAGTTTATCTACGAGAATATTGAAAGCTTTGCGCAATGATTTTTCCAAAGAAAATATTCAAAAAGTATATTTCCGGCTTGCGGAATGCCTACAGGAAAATAGAATGTTTCGGCCATGAGACTTGTGCTGACCTGTGAGCATGCTTTTCCGGATATTCCAGAACAGTATCAAAAGCTTTTTTTCAAAGAGCCAGAAATTCTGAATACACACGAAGCTTATGATCCCGGGGCTTTTGATCTATTTCAAGAATTGGAAAATCTTGCAGATTTTTCACATTTTCAAACTATTGGTAGATTATTGATTGAAACTAACAGGTCCAAACATCACCCAAAACTTTTTTCGAGATACTCCAGGTTATTGTCAGATCAGGACAAAGCTGATATTTTACAAATATACTATACATCTTATCGAACTATAATTGAAAGTAAAATTCGGGAGTATATGAAAGAGGGAGAGGCTGTTATCCACTTATCTGTACATACATTCACGCCCGTATTAAATGGTGTTGAACGAAATTGTGACATAGGAATATTGTATGATCCAAAGCGATTAACAGAAAAGAATTTTTGCTATGATTTTAAAGCAGCAATTCAAAGAAAAAATTCCAAATTAAAACTTAGGTTCAATTATCCTTATCTTGGAAAAGCTGACGGTTTCACTACTGCTCTCAGAAAAATTTTTCCGGAGAATTATTCAGGAATAGAAATAGAGGTTAAACAAAAGTGGGTGAGTAGGAATAAAATGGATTCAAACATAAAGACTCTACTCCTGGAATCCTTGAAAGAATTAATTAACAAGCACTAAAAAATTTACGAGGGCATTGCAAATCCTCGCAGAAGTGTCTGAATATGCTTAGACCATTTGGCTTTGAGCTAAAAGGAGCCACGAATGCACAAATAAATATATTAGTACATTCGTGGCAGCTTATTATTTAGTTATTTCAAATCGTATTCTAAAGTTATTTCAGCATTTAAGAGTTTGGATAACGGGCAATTTTCTTTTGCTTTATTGGCGATCTTCTCAAATTTGTCTTTATCAATACCTGGTACTACAGCGCTAAGAATTAAATGTGATTTTTTAACCTCTCCATCTTCAAAAGTAATTTCAGAAGTTGTTTGTACTTCATCTGGCTCAAAACCATCTTCGGTTAAAAATGCTGAAAGCTGCATACTAAAACAACCTGCATGTGCTGCTCCAATAAGTTCTTCTGGGTTAGTTCCCTTACCGTTTTCAAAACGGGTTTTATAAGAATATTGAGCGTCTTTTAGAACTCCGCTTTCAAGACTTACTGTTCCTTTTCCTTCTTTCAATGAGCCTTTCCATTCGGCTGATCCTTTTCTTATCATAATTTTAAATTTTTATTGATTGTTCTCTAAAGTACTAAGCAGGATATGAATGAGAAAGTAATTATAAAAACCTTAACCTAAACAGGATAAATATTTGAACATAAAAAAGCCCGAAGACATAATCTCCGGGCTCTCAAATTTTATAAAAAATCGTGATTACTTGATCTCAACAACTTCAAGATCAAAAACGAGATCCTTTCCTGCTAATGGATGATTTGCGTCCACAACAATACTCTCGTCTTTAATTTCAGTTACCACAAGGTTGATCTCACGACCATCAGGCCCTTTGGATACAAGTGGCATTCCCACTTCTGGTTTAAGCTCTTCTGGTAGTTGATTTTTTTCAACTTCCTGAATTAACTCAGCTTTAGGTTCTCCGTAAGCCTCTTCTTTTGGTATATTGATTGTTTTCTTTTCTTTCACTTCCATACCGATAAGACCTTCTTCAAAACCTGGGATAAGTTGTCCCTGTCCTAGAGTGAACTCTAAAGGCTCTCCACGTTCTACTGAACTATCGAAAACCTGACCGTCTTCTAACTTCCCTGTGTAATGTACCTTAACGGCGTCATTTTGCTTTACTTGACTCATAAAAAGTATTTTTTCAATTTTAAATTTGGCTGTAAACTAATTTTCAGCCATTTATGATGCTTAGGTGCAAGTACCCTGCCGAATGACAAATAACACGACAGAATAGCCGATGATGACGCATTTTGTCATATTTTTATTAGATTGGTTCTTATAATTAAACATAAGTACTTCAAAACTGTCAAAACTAAGCTTCTGAAATTATGAAAGAAAACAAGAAAACAAGCAGTCTGAATTCCCGTCGCGATTTTATGAAGAAATCGGCTATAGCTGCCAGCGGAATTATGATCGTTCCACGTCACGTACTGGGCGGGCCTGGTTATATCGCTCCAAGCGATAAACTTTTAATCGCAGGAATTGGAGTAGGAGGTAAGGGACAGTCTGACCTGCTAAGTTTTCATGAAAGTGGTAAAGCTGAAATCGCCTTTCTATGCGATGTAGATGATCGAAGGGCCAAGGTTTCGAGAGAGCGTTTTCCTAAAGCAAGATATTATAAAGATTATAGAGAATTATTTGATAAGGAGTCCAGGAATTTTGATGCTGTAAGTGTTTCTACTCCAGATCACAATCATGCCGTGCAAACCATGGCAGCTATCGAAAGAGGTAAGCACGTATATGTTCAAAAACCATTAACCCATGATATTTATGAAGCTAGAAAATTAACCGAAGCTGCTGAGAAATATAAGGTAGTTTCCCAAATGGGTAATCAGGGAGCCTCTGGTGACGGGGTTAGAAAAATGAAAGAATGGTATGATGCGGGATTAATAGGTGATGTAGAGGAAGTCTATGTTTGGACTAACCGCCCGGTATGGCCACAAGGAATTGCATGGCCAATAACCTCTGCAGCCATTCCTTCTGAACTTGACTGGAAATTGTGGTTGGGAACCGCTCCGTATAAAGAATATGTTGATGGTTTGGTACCTTTCAACTGGCGTGGCTGGTGGGATTATGGCACCGGAGCTTTAGGGGATATGGGTTGCCATTTAATTGAACCACCATTTAATGTATTAGGTCTAAAATATCCTAAAGAAGTTGAATGCAGCGTAGGTAGTGTTTATGTAGATGAATTTCAAAGGGGTTATTTCCCGGAAAGTTGTCCGCCTTCAAGCCATGTAATTATGAGTTTTGATGATCCAAAGAAATCTTCTAATAATATCACTTTACATTGGATGGATGGAGGTATTAAACCAATGCGTCCGGAAGAGTTAGGCCGGGATGAAACATTTGGAGACGGTGGTAATGGTGCAT
>CAXGBX010000072.1:0-8751 GCA_964008195.1 uncultured Flavobacteriaceae bacterium | reverse complement strand
ATTTTTCTTGATATACAATTGAGTGATGGTCTTTCTTTTGAAATATTTGAATATGTGAATACAGAAAGTGCGATTATTTTCACAACGGCTTATGATGAGTATGCTTTAAAAGCTTTTAAGCTGAATAGCATAGATTATCTTTTAAAGCCTATAGATGAGGAAGAGCTGGAAGCAGCTGTTCAGAAATATAAAAGTACTCAGCATTCTTCGGAGAATATTAATTTACACGACTTAAGATCTTTACTGGATAAAACTTCTGATACGAGATCATTTAAAACCAGGTTTACAGCCCAGGTTGGTCAACATTTGAAACTTGTGGAAGTATCTGATATTGCTTGTTTTTATTCTGAAAATAAAGCTACTTACATTCATTGTTTTTCAGGTAGAAATTATCCTATTGAAATTCCACTTGAACAACTAGAGAATGATCTCGATCCGGAAAAATTTTACAGGATCAACCGAAAATGTATTTTGAATATCAATGCAATTCAAGACATAGTATCTTATACCAATTCCAGGTTGGAAATTAAACTTGAAAATTTTAATGAATATCAGTTAATCGTAAGCCGGGAGCGGGTTAAAGATTTTAAGATTTGGCTAAATAGCTGACAATGATATGTTAAAATTGAATTTTTTAAAACCGTCCGGTATCTACCTCCGTATATCTTGATACATAAACTCTAGGTTTGTTTGAATAATTTTTGGTCGAATTATGTCGATTTGAGTTTTTGATTTTTTTGGTTGGTTAGATACCTGGAATTAAAATTCCCCCCCGGAATTGTCCAGGTGTTTACAAAAACAAGCCCCGCTTTTGCGGGGCTTGTTTATTATTGAATATTGCCAATTTACTTATGGCGCAGCAACGGCTCCTAATACGTAAAGTTGATTCATTGTTGGAGCTTCGCTACCACCTTCTGGTTCCAGGGTAATTCCAAAAGCTTCAGATTCATTTGCATTTTGAAGGGCAAAGATTTTATTATCGTCCATAGTAAACTCGTCAAGCAAACCGATACTTGTAGGAGTAAGTGGCTCAAGCTTTAAAGACCATACCTGATATACCTTTCCTCTTGGTGGTTCAGGCAGATTCTTTGCATCTATATAAGCGGTATTTTCTCTTTTGTTCCAGTAAACCGCAGCATAGGCTTCAGGATCAACACTCTGTCCCTGTAAAGAAATTTTAGAAACATCTTTATCTCTAAGTACGGCTAGCAATTCACTAGTTTTTTCAGCATCATCCCTGGCATCTGCGATTTGTTGCTCTAATTTAGCGGAACGAATTTGTGCCGAATTTAATTGCTCTCTCAAATCATTATTATCTCCCAGTAAAAAGAAAAGACCAACTAGCAACAGCAGGCTTGCTGCCCAACCAATATAGGATACCCATGGGGTTCTTTTTTCACGATCTATATGAACCACTCCAGATCCAGATTTGTTGGATAATTTTTGTTTTATACTTGCAAGAATTGCTTCTGCATTATAAGTAGGAGCAACGGCAGAAGATAATTTTTGAAGGGCAACCTCTATTTCTTCTACTTCTTTACGAACTTCGGGATACTCTTTCAATGTACTTGAAACTTCACGGCTTTCAGTTTCCGTAAGAGCCCCATATACATAGAGTTCAAGTACTCCAGATGATATGTATTCTTGTATATCCATTTTTATTCTACTAACATTTCCCGAAGCTTATTGATACAGGCTCTATTTTTTGTTTTCACAGTTCCCAGAGGCATATCAAGTTTTTCGGCAGTTTCTTTTTGTGTAAATCCTTTAAAGAACAGCAAGTCTATTAATTTCTTACAAACTGGTTTTAGAATATTTATATACTTATTTATTCCAATAGCATCAGTTTTAGATGAAAAATGAGAACTGCTCTCTAAAATATCTACGAAATTATCTGAAGTTAGGTTTTTTCTGGAATTCTTATGACTCTTCGATCTTAGCTGATCTATAGAAGCATTTCGGGCAATGTTGAGAATCCATGTAAAAAATCTTCCTTTATCTGAATTGTAGGAAGAAGAGTTATTCCAGATCTTTAGAAAAACGTCCTGAAGTATTTCTTCTGCGATTTTTTCATCGTGTACGATACTAAAAATGATCCCGTAAGTACTTTCAGAATACAATTCATAGATTCGTTCGAAAGCCCTCTGGTTACCATTCTGTAATTCGAGGATTAATCCATCTTGCTGCATAGGTGTTGTTTGAGGAAATAAATATAACTTTAAATAGCAAATAAAAAAAGCGGCTTAAAAGCCGCTTTCAAAATTTTATCAAGAAGTATACTACATCTCTATAACACCACAACCTACACGGGTTCCGGCAGCACCAGATGGTTGGGAAGTATAATCATCTACTCCATCATGAACTATCACGGCTTTTCCTAAAATATCTTTTTTATCATCTCCGCAATCAATACACCACTCATCAGTGCTCATATTAACGGTACCATTTCCATTTGCATCTACCTCAAAATTCCCAATATCACCTTTATGGTAACCTTCGGAATCACCCCATTCACCATGTTGCTCATTGGTAGGATTCCAGTGGCCTCCTGCAGATGAACCATCAGCAGCAGAACAGTCTCCCTTTTCATGTAAGTGGATGGCATGCGTACCTTCAGCCAATCCGGAAATTATGGCGGTCATTGATACTTCACCATCTTCTTCAGTAAATACAACATTACCGCTTAATTTTGAATCGCTAACCGACTGAAGTGTTACTTTAACTTTTTTTGCTTCTTCTTCCTTTTCTGAATTCATATCAAACTGCATTTCAGTTTCAGACTGATCATCCATCTCTTTTTCTTTCTTCTCATTCTTGCAGCTTGTAAAAATTAATCCTGCACATAGAACAAGTGATAAACTAATTCGTTTCATAAGTTTCAATTGGTTTAGTTTTTATTAATTATAACTAAATTAAGCCTATTCATAGGTTATACCAAAGATTTAAGGATAGCTTAACAATGCTGTTTTTAGTTGAATTCTCAATCAATTTCTAAGCTTCGTGGTAATTTTTGCCTGTGAAGATAAAGTTTTATGAACAGGGCATTTATCTGCGATTTGCATAAGTCTTTTGAGTTGTTTTTCGTCCAGGTCTCCTTTAATAGAAACTTCCCTTTCAAAATGATCTATTTTAGCCTTATCATTTTCACAGTTTTCACAGTCTTCAGCATGTTTTTTAGAATAGCTTACATGGGTTTCTACATTTTCTACCTTCCATTCCTTTCTTCGAGCATACATATGAATAGTCATTGAGGTGCAAGCTGCGAGTCCGCTAGAAACCAACTCATAAGGATTGGGACCAAGGTCGCTACCTCCAACTTTTATTGGTTCGTCGGCAAGTAGATGGTGATTCCCGGCAATAATTTGAGTGGTGTATCCAGTAGCCCCGAGATTTGCCATTACTTCATGATCTGTTTCCAGCTCAGGAAGTTCCTCTTCTTTCAAATATTTACTGGCCCATGCTGAAATTACACTTCCTACATAATGCGAATCTTCTTTAGAGCTTAACATATGATTGGCACCATCCAGGGATACGAAACTTTTAGGATGCCAGGCAGCTTTGTATAATTCTTCCGCATGATTGATAGAAACTATCTCATCCTGGGGAGAATGCATAATTAATAAGGATTTTTTTATGTCCTTCAGCACCGAGGAATTCTGGTTAGTTTCCAAATCTGTAATAAATTGTTTTTTGATTTTAAAGCTGCGTCCTCCAATTTTGATATTCGCATAGCCATCTCTTTCAATTTCATCAAGACTGGATTCAAAATGTTTTTGAACATGCGATAAATTGGAAGGAGCGTTAATAGTTACCACGCATTTCACCGAATCTATTTGTTTGGAAGCGAATAGGGCAGCGGCGCCTCCAAGGGAATGTCCTATAATCATTCTGGGAGCATTATATTCCTTTCTAAGAAATTCAGCTGCAGCTATCAGATCTTCTATATTACTGGAAAAGTTGGTATCTGCAAAATCTCCTTCACTATCACCGAGACCGGTAAAATCAAATCTCAAAACACCATAGCCCTGCGAAGCAAGGCTTTTACTGATTTTAGAAGGAGCATGAAAATTTTTGTTACAGGTAAAACAATGCGCAAAAAGAATAAAATGGGCAGGTTGTTTATTAGTGGGTAATTCCAGCACTCCTTTGAGAACTTTCGAATCTGAATTTTTAAAACTTACTTCTAACTTTTGCATATATTTTTATTTCAAAGAGGTCTAAGATAGGGCAATAAAAAAAGCTGCCATAAGAGACAGCTTTAAAAATTATAAATTTCACTTTATAGATCTTTGATTTTAATATTTCTGAACCACACCGGGTCACCATGATCCTGGAGCGCGATATGTCCTTTTTGCATCGCCCCAAATCCCTCCCAATCGTTAAATTTTGAGTTGCTAACCATCTTTTGCCATTCATCTCCTTTTACAGGAAATTCTATTATTTTCTTTCCGTTTAGTTTCACCCAGCCAACATTCTCTTTGTAGTTTATATGGATTATTTCTTTATTCCATTCCCCAGCCGACCTGGTTACATCCTCACTTGGTGGAACCATATCGTATAGCGCGCCTGCGGTTCTATTAAGGCCATTTTTCGCATCGGGATGTTTTTGATTGTCCAGCACCTGGATTTCTGGCCCGGTTAAATAAGGTTCATCATATTCTTCTCCTTCCTGTACGGCCCACATAATACCGCTATTTCCAGCTTCTGAAATTTTCCATTCCAGGGAGAGTTCAAAATTTTCAAATTCCTGTTCGCTTATTAAATTTTCTGTTTCTGTTCTTTCTCCTTCAGAAGGAGTGAAGCTTATTGCACCATCTTCAGCTTTCCATTGTTCTGAAATGGAGTCTTTATTAAAAGCTTTCCATCCGGTAAGATCTTTACCATTGAAAAGTTCCTGCCATTCCTGGTTCTCATCCATCTTTGAACTTTTTATCTCGGTATTTTCGGCAACTTTTGTTTCCTCAGATTCTTTATTTTCGTTCTTACATGCTGTAAAAGCAAGAATAGAGCATCCTAGTATTAATAATCTTTTCATTATTGGTTGATTTAAATTCCTAATATTCGTTTTAATTTATCTTCATCTTTTTCAGAACCTGAAAAATCGTCGAATCTTTTTTGAGTAGCTTCAATGATGTTACTGGCAATAAATGGTGCACCTTCTTTTGCCCCCTGATCTGGAGATTTAATGCAGCATTCCCATTCCAGAACTGCCCACACATCACATCCATATTCAGTTAGTTTAGAAAATATGGTTTTAAAATCTACCTGGCCGTCACCGGGATGGCGATATCTTCCTGCCCTGTCTTTCCAGTCTCCAAACCCACCAAACATTCCTTTTTTTCCGGTAGGATTAAATTCGGCATCCTTTACATGGAACATTTTAATATAATCGTGATAATGATCAATATATTCTATGTAATCCAGTTGCTGAAGCACAAAATGACTGGGGTCATAAAGAATATTGACCCTCTTATGGTTATTGGTCGCTTCCAGAAAACGTTCAAAAGTAACTCCGTCGTGAAGATCTTCGCCGGGGTGTATCTCATAACACACATCTACTCCCTGCTCGTCAAATTCGTTCAAAATAGGCATCCATCGTTTGGCCAATTCGCTAAAACCCATTTCCACAAGACCTTCAGGCCTTTGTGGCCAGGGGTGCGCGGTGTGCCACAAAAATGAACCGCTAAAAGTACCATGGACGTCAAGCCCAAGGTTTCTGCTGGCTTTTGCAGCATACTTTAATTGGTCTATAGCCCAATTTGTACGTTTTTCGGGATTATTTTTATAGGCATCTGGTGCAAAATTATCGAACATGATATCATAGGCGGGATGTACCGCTACAAGCTGTCCCTGGAGATGAGAACTTAGTTCTGTGATCTGCAATCCATAAGATTCCACCTTTCCCTTGAGTTCATCGCAGTAAGTTTTGCTTTCAGCCGCTTTTTTAAGGTCTATCAATCTTGTTTCCCAGGTTGGAATCTGTATTCCCTTATAACCCAAACCTGAAGCCCATTTACATAATCCGTCTAAAGAATTAAATGGTTCTTTATCGTCCATGAACTGGGCTAAAAATACAGCCGGTCCTTTAATAGTCTTCATTATAAATTGTTTTATTCTTCTAAATTAATCCAGATATTCCCCTGTTTATGGGAATCTACGGTCTTTTCAATAAAATTCATACCGCGCAAACCATCATTCATTTTAGGGTAGGCCCCTTCGTGACTGGTTTTATCTTTAATAGCCATTGCCACACCATAATAAATATTCCCCATAGAATCAAAGATCCCTTCCGGATGTCCCGGGGGAAGTTTAGTACCTTCCAGGGAAAATTCGCTGTTATATTCGTGGCCGGGCTTTAATATCTGTAATGCCATTCCTTCTTTTAAAAAATAAAGATAATTGGGGTTTTCCTGTTCCCATTTCAATCCTCCTTTGTCCCCATAAATTTTGACAGTAAAATTGTTTTCTTCTCCCGTGGCAATCTGGCTTGCTCTTAAAACTCCTTTGATGTTCTCCTGAAATCTTAATAGAACAGTACCATCGATATCCATAGGATTGTCTTCATAAAGGTAATTAAGGTCTGCAAGGACTTTATCCACTTTTAGTCCGGTAACATATTCAGCCATATTATATGCATGGGTGCCAATATCACCAATACAACAACTTATCCCGGATTTTTCAGGATCTAATCGCCATGTTGCCGATCTCTTTTCCTTGTCATGAATTAACGGATTTATCCAACCCTGATAATACTGAACATCCACCTTCTGAATTTTTCCTATCTCCCCATTGGCAATCATGGATCTCATTTGCCTGATCATAGGGTAACCCGTGTAGGTATAGGTTACAGCAAAAATAGTGTTCGCTTTCTGCTGAATTTCATTCAGAATTTTTGCTTCTTCATAGGTGGTAGTTAGTGGTTTTTCACAAATAACATTGAATCCATTTTCCAATAATTGTTTGGCCATTGGAAAATGTAGAAAATTAGGTGTGAGTACTGAAACAGCCTGTATTTTTTGATCTTCCGGAAGCTGAGCTTCTTTTTCCACCATATCATCCAGATTTTTATAGATTCTGGATGGATCAAGCTGAAGTTTCCTCCCAAATTCCAGACTTTTTTCATGCTGAATATCAAAAACGCCTCCTACAATTTCAAACTGGTCAAACATATTAGCCGCGACCCGATGAAGAATTCCTATCAAAGAATCTTCTCCACCACCTAAAATTCCGAGTTTAATCTTACTCATAAACTGTTATTTATATTTCTATATCTTTTTTATCGATCTTTTCATTTTTAAAGAATAGTGCAAAAAGAAGCATCACTAAAAAGGCAAATCCCGCCGGGTAGATCCAGATGGTTTCCCAATCGTGCATTTTTTCTCCGGTAACATAGGCATTTGTAATAAGCCCGGCGACATAAAAACCTATCAACATTCCAACTCCATAAGTAGCCAGTGTGATTAATCCCTGAGCAGAACTTTTATATTTTGAACCTGCTTTAAAATCGGTATAAATCTGACCTGAAACAAAGAAAAAGTCGTAACAGATTCCATGTAGTGCTATTCCTGTTAAAAGCATAAAGATTAGTTCACCTGAATCCCCGTAAGCAAATAATAAATATCTGGCAGTCCACGCAAGCATTCCGGCTATAATCGTTAGTTTAAAACCGAACCTTTTAAAGAAGAATGGCAGTAGAAGCATAAATAAAACTTCAGATGCCTGCCCAATCGTCATGAGACCAGTGGGATTATTTACACCAATTTCAGAAAGAAAAGGATTGGTATTTTGGTAGTAAAATGCAAGGGGAATACATATTAGCACTGATGCCAAAAAGAACATTAGAAAATTCCTGTCTTTTAATAAACCCAGCGCATCCAAACCAAGGGTTTCCACAATGCTTACTTTTTTTGATTTATCTGAAGTCGGAGGAGTTTTAGGGAGGGTGAAACTAAATAAACCTAAAAAGGCAGAAGCAATGCTCACCATTAAAAAAGTATACTTCAGCATACCATCCTGTCTAGATTCTGGCGAGTCCCAAAAGAAAATATAACTTATCACCAAACCTGCTACAATCCATCCTATAGTACCAAATACCCTAATGGGGGCAAATTCTTTTGCGGGATCATTCATCTGATTAAAACTTACTGAATTAACCAAAGCGAGTGTTGGCATGTAAGCAATCATATAGCCCAGAACTAATGGATAAAATTCTATAAAATCTGTGCTTTGATACATTAAAAATAACAGAACTGCTCCCACCAAATGTAAAATTCCGAGAATTCTTTCCGCATTGAAAAATCTATCGGCAATTAAACCAATAACAAAAGGAGCAATGATAGCTCCCCAGGATTGTGTTGAAAAAGCCGTGGAAATTTGAACATCGGTAGCATTAAGGTTATATCCGAGAAAAGTGCCCAGGGTTACAAACCAACCTCCCCAAATAAAGAATTCCAAAAACATCATTAAAGAAAGTTGAAAGCGGATAAGTTTATTCATAACTAATAGATTGGATTTTTTTAAAATTGGTTATCAGGTTTAATTAGAAGTGGTTTTAGAAGTATTTAGGTTCATTGTTCAGTTATTTAAAAATGTTTTCTGAGTTTTCAGAAAAATGAAAAATAAATGTAGTCCTTTTTTTAAAGATGTAAAATTCTGCACTTATATTTATATATTTGAGAGACTTTGAGCTGAATTTTCATCAATAAAATAGGTAATTGTGAATAATTATTACGAAAATGACAAATATGATGC
>CAXGBX010000071.1:0-8754 GCA_964008195.1 uncultured Flavobacteriaceae bacterium | reverse complement strand
ACAACAAACAAATCAAAACCCAGCATGATATTGAAATAAATGAAGTGCCGGGAAGAGGTAGAATGACGATGCTTACGGTAAAAGTTGGTGATCAACCTATCTTTAGATTTCTTGGACAGCCAAAGAAAGATTATCTGAAAAAGATGGCAAGTGTAGCATTACAGCGATCTATAGCTCAACTTCAAAGATTGGAACAGATAGATACTAACCTTAAACATTATTAGATGAGAACTAAATTACTACTATTTTCTTTCATGCTATTTGGATCAATGGTTTTTGCCCAGCAATTGACCTATACTCCTACAAATCCTGCCTTCGGAGGCAGCTATTTAAATTATAGTTGGATGTTGAGTTCCGCAACCGTCCAAAACGGATTAAAAGCACCATCAACTGGGCAAGAACAGCAATCAGAATTGGAACGTTTAGGGCAGGATATTAATAGACAGATCTTAAGTCAAATTTCTCGAACTTTATTACAACAACAATTGGAAGGCTTTGGTAATTTTGATCAGGAAGGGACTTTTACGTACGGGACCCTTACGCTAGAGATATATCGTACCTTAGAAGGTTTGGTTATAAATATTTTAGACACAAATACTGGAGAAGAAACTCAGATTATAGTCCCATATAACTAATTACTTCATGAACAAAATCTACAAAATTGCTGCGGTAAGTGGCTTGATGTATTTGTGCTCTTGTGGCACTTATTTTAATCAGCCTTTTTCCTCCAGCGCATCGCGAACTGGTGAATTTACGAAATCTACTAATGGATTAGTAAATCTGCCTCCTGCTACTGAACCCGTCGAAGTAGCAGTTTACAGTTTTAGTGACCAGACAGGCCAATATAAAGCAGTTGAAAATGGTTCTACATTCTCTACCGCAGTTACTCAGGGAGGTACAACCATGCTAATTAAAGCTCTGGAAGATTCTGGCTGGTTCATTCCAATCGAAAGAGAAAATTTAAGTAACCTTTCTACGGAAAGAAATATTATAAGAAATACCAAACAGGAATACATCAAGAACCTTAATCCAAATGAACCACCTTTGCCGCCTTTGCTTTATGCTGGTCTGATTATCGAAGGAGGGATTATTTCTTATGATACTAATATCGTAACAGGTGGAATAGGTGCACGTTATTTTGGACTAGGCGGATCGGCAAAATATAGACAAGATAGAATTACAGTCTACCTAAGAGCTGTATCAACCAGTAATGGCGAAATACTAAAGACTGTCTACGTCTCTAAAACGATTCTTTCGCAGGCTCTGGATGCAAGTTTCTTTAGATTTGTAAAATTCCAGCGATTGCTGGAAGCAGAAACTGGTATTACACAGAATGAACCTGTGCAGCTAGCCGTAAAAGATGCTATAGAAAAAGCTGTAAGGGATCTAATACTTGAGGGAGTAAAAGATAGGTACTGGTCTGCACAGGGAGGTGTACAGGTAAATCAGGAATTAGTAGATTCTTATGAAGCAGAAAAAAGAGAGGATGAAAACACTGGTCTGTATGAGAGAATATTCGTGGAAAGACCTTATAAAGATTCTTTTAGTTTTTCAGGGGGTACTGCTCTAATTGATGGAGATTACGAAGTAAATAATGCCAGTTATATGGGACGATTAGAATATCAGCATAAACTAACCTCTCATTTTAATTGGGGTGGTGCATTAAGTATATTTAATCTGGATAACGGGAAGGCCTTTTCTAGTAACTTCGGAAGTTTAGATCTAAATGCGCAAATTGATATACTGCCAAATGATAATTTTGGTCCTTATATCTTCGCTGGCCCTGGAATTAGTCTCGAACTTGGTGAGCCAAAGATGGCCAATGAATCTAATAATTTGGAAACTATTTTCATGAAAGTTCAATACGGTGGAGGTTTACAATATTTTATTTCAGAAAAATTTGGCTTAAAACTTTTTGCTGAACATAATATTCTTTTTAATGATAAACTAGATAATCTGGTAAATGGGAAAAGAGACGATCACTATTTTAATTTTGGAATAGGGATCAATTATTTCTTTGGAAGAACAAGTAACAATAACAACTCTCAAATCCAATCAAGATGAAAAACTTATACTATATTGCCATGTTGATTTTAATTGTAGCGTTTAATAGCTGCAGTGAAGATACCGTAGGAAATGATCTTACCGGTTCCCTTTCTGGGAATGTTAAATCTGAAGCTACTGGGGAACCTTTAGAAAATGTGGAGATATCTACTAGTCCTTCTTCTTCAACGATACTTACAGATTCTATTGGAAATTTCCGTATAGACAATATTCTGGTCAATGAATATTCTGTAAAGGCGGAGTATGAAGGGTTTACTACGGGTTTTGAAGGTGTAACGATTACAGCAGACGCTGAATCTACAGTAGTTTTTGAATTGACCAAATCTACTGCGAATAACAGAGCTCCTTCAACCCCAATTTCAGTGTTTCCTACAGATAATAGTTCTATATCCTTTTTAAATGTGGATTTCGCCTGGGATTCTAATGATGCTGACGGTGATGAACTTTTTTACGAATTGGAGATTCGTAATGATATGGATGAAGAAGTTTTGATATTTGATGAAATTACAGATACCACCTATACAGTCCAAGATCTCAAATACGGAAGAAAGTATTTCTGGCAGGTAAAGGTTTCCGATAGTATTAACGAAACCGTGCTAAGTCCCGTATATTCATTTAGAACAGCAGAATTGCCAGAGGATAGTTATTACTTTGTAAGAGAAATAAGTAGTAATAATATCATATTTGTAGCAGATTCTACGGGAACTGAAGTCAGTCTTACCAGCACAAATCTTAATAGTTTTAGACCACGAAAGAATAATTCTATTAATCGGCTTGCTTTTTTACGGAATATCGGTTCTCAAATCCATCTGTTTAGTATGCGACCGGATGGATCTGATGTTAAACAAATCACGAATAGCATCCCTGTAAAAAGTATCAATGATGAGAGAGTTGGATTCGCTTGGTCTAACGACGGCTCTTATTTATTATATCCAAATTTAGATAAGCTTTACAAAGTAAAATCTTCAGGGGGAGGAAAAGAAATTGTGTACGATGCACCAGAAGGAAGGTTCGTCATGAATGTGGCTGTGAGTTTTGATAATACGCTTACAGTAATACATACAACAGATGTGAATGGATATAATGCAGCTATTTTCACCATTAATTCTAATGGTGAAAGGGATAAAACCATTATCGATGGTGTTCAAGGTAGTCTGGGGGGGTTAGATATATCTATTGAGAATCGGCTTGTTTTATACACTAGGGATGTCTCAGGTTATGAGAATCCTAGTAATCGAGATTTAAATATGAAAATGTTTTTGTACGATTTAGAAAATGATTCTGTATATGATTTAAGTAATAATAAACCAAATGGGACCAACGATATAGATCCTAGATTTTCACCAAATGAGGCTGAAATTATTTTTGTTAATACCTCGAATACTGGAACTAATCAAAATAATATCTATTCATTGGAGATTGACGAACTATTTGAAGCTGATAATCGGACTTTGCTAATTGAAGATGGGAAAATGCCAGATTGGGAGTAAATAGTTTTCATATTTATAATACTAAGCCACGCCCCTAAAAAGCGTGGCTTTTTATTTAAAATTTACCGATTCTTTACCAAAACTGTCTAAACTGATTATCTTTGAAATCTCTAAGAAAAAATCATGAGTAAAGAAGTTAGTAAGCGATATTCAGGAAGAGGTGTTTCCGCAGGAAAAGAAGATGTACATAATGCGATTAAAAATGTAGATAAAGGTCTTTTTCCAAAGGCTTTTTGTAAGATCGTTCCAGATCACTTAACGGGAAGCGAAGATCATTGTTTGATCATGCATGCAGATGGCGCAGGAACAAAATCATCTTTAGCTTATATGTATTGGAAAGAAACCGGTGATCTTTCGGTTTGGAAGGGGATTGCCCAGGATGCGCTTATTATGAATATTGATGATTTACTATGCGTGGGAGCTACAGATAATATCCTGCTCTCTTCCACCATCGGGAGAAACAAGAATTTGATTCCAGGCGAAGTGATTTCAGCAATTATTAATGGAACCGAAGAATTAATTTCTGAACTGAAAACTTTTGGAGTAGAAATTCATTCTACTGGGGGTGAAACAGCAGATGTTGGTGATCTGGTTAGAACAATCATTGTAGATTCTACAGTAACTGCCAGAATGGATAGGTCTAAAGTGATAAATAATGCGAATATTAAACCTGGAAATGTAATCGTTGGTTTGTCCTCTTTTGGGCAGGCGTCTTATGAAAAAGAGTATAACGGCGGAATGGGAAGTAATGGTCTTACCTCTGCCCGTCATGATGTGTTCTCCAAGATTCTTGCTGAAAAATATCCGGAATCTTTTGATGCTTCTATTCCAGAAGATCTTATCTATTCGGGAACAAAAAAACTTACAGATCCAGTAGAAAATAGCCCAATAGATGCAGGTAAGCTGGTACTTTCACCAACCAGAACCTATGCACCCATCATCAAGAAAATTCTTAATCGTATTGGCAGCGAAAAGATAGACGGAATGGTACATTGTAGTGGCGGGGCGCAAACTAAAATTCTTCATTTTATTGATGAGAACCATATTATTAAAGATGATCTTTTTGATACTCCACCACTTTTTAAATTAATTCAGGAAGAGAGTAAGACAGACTGGAAGGAAATGTACCAGGTATTTAATATGGGACATCGTATGGAACTTTATGTAGATGAAAGTGTCGCTGCAGAGATTATTGAAATTTCAAACTCGTTTAACGTAGATGCAAAAATTATAGGTAGGGTAGAGCCATCAAAATCGAAGAAACTTACGATTAGTACGCAACATGGAGTGTTTGAATACCATTAATCAAATCTTTTTAAATAGTCTATAGATCTTTATTATTGATTTAATTTGAAGATTGAATTAATTCCAACAAAAATCTAATATGAAAATCTGGTTAAGCCTACTGATGAGTTTTCTCATTATATCCAATTTTCTGGCTATTTATTTTTTGGACCAACCATTAGACAGATGGTTTAGATTTGGAGCTACCTTTATTTTCCTTGTCATTTACCTGTTAAGGTATTTCTCCAATTATCGTTTGTTTGTAATTTTTCTATTACTTGCTATCTGTGATGGAATGCTCATATATTATGAAATCCCTGTCCTTAGGAGCATAATATATCTCTTAAGAATTCTGGTATATATAAACATGGTGTATATATTATTGCCTGCGCTTTCAAAACTCAAATTAAATTCATTTACTATTAGTGTTAGCACTTTTATTATAGCCATAGACTTATATCTTTTGCACGAGATGGCAGAATCTCTACCTTCAGGCGCTCAGCATACCCTTTCTCTTATATTATTTTATTTACTGGGCTTGGCATCCCTGGGACTGGCAACTACTAGTTTATCTTATATGAACAGATATGCTAATAGAAACGCTTTTTTCTTTGTGATCGTATCCTTCGCGTTTATCTTATCTGATTTGTTCTATTATATTGCGTATTATCTGCAATTCGAGGAGTTTTATTATCTGGACAGGCTGGTTAATATTATTGGGATGGGTCTCCTATTGGTTTTTAGTTCTAAAGGAAAACTTGTAGCTTCAAAGACGAAGATATCCTAACTCACCAAGTTCCTGAGCGTTTTCAATTCTTCTGGAGCATCCATCTTTTATAAAGTATAAATCATCTGTAATTTCCATCAAATCTTGATAAAGATGATCGGTTATAAGAATAGCTTTATTTTCTTTCTCTGCTATTAGTTCATTTTTGATAATATTTCTGGTGATAGGCGTGATATGGGTAAATGGTTCATCCAATAAAATGAAATCTGATTTAGATTTTATAGTTAGCCAGATAGCAACAATCCTTCTTTCACCTCCAGATAACATGCTGAGAGTATAATTTTTGTACTCACTAAAACTTGTGAATTTTGCTATGAAGACTTGCCATGAAACTTCGTGTAGACGAAATAATCTATACAATTTCATTTTCTTCGGAAGGAATTCAGTTTGAGGCAAGAGTCGGACGTTTTTAGTCGTGTAAAGACTTTTTAAGGTAGCCTCTCCGTTAATGCGAACCAATTTATTATTGCATCCCAGGTTTCCGAAGAAAATCCTTAACAGGCTTGTTTTACCACAACCGTTGGAACCTAAAATACCTGTGATCTTCCCTTTTTCAGATTTTATATATACGCCATAGAGTATTTGTTTATCACCATAACTCAATTCAACATTGTCAAGCTCAAAAATCATAAGAAAATTTTGAAAATTGTAATGCTAAGAATCGAATCGAAAAATATACAATACGCAAAGACAGCAAGTGTTGTTAACCCAAAATTCTTGTAAAAAAGTAACCTGTCTTTAGATTCGACAAAATGATAATAAAGAAACACCAGGCCAATCAGGAAAATTTTGATAGCAAGGATGGCTTCGATTGGATAGCGTAAAAAGCCGAGGATAATACTTAGCGCAAAAGAACTTATACCAATTCTTTTATAAAAGTGAAATGTTAGCTCTAGCCGAAAAAGTGCTTTTTTTAGTAAAGACATGCAAATATCAATATAGGAAAAATGAACTTACTTGACACTAAGAGATTTAAAACTATTGAAAATTTTTAATTGAGGATTTTTTGCTTACTTTCAAAAATATAAACAGTTAAATCTATTTCATAGAATACTTCGTAATATAACCCAACCAATTAAATTAAAATGCTATCAAAGTCATTACTGTCGGTAATTACTACCATATTACTATTAATCAATTTTTACGTCATTTATGCTTATGGTCTGGAAATTAGCCGGTGGGCTCGGTTAATAAGTACTTTTGTTCTTTTACTTATGTTGCTTTGGCAAAATACGTATAGTCGAAGAATGCTTGGGGTTTTTATTTTTCTGCTTATTTCAGATCTCGGGTTGTTTTATTATGAAGAACCATTGGCGAATTCAGGTACTTTCTTAATGCGGATATCTGCCTATTTACTGCTGGTTTTTGTAGTGGTGCCAGAGCTAAAAAAACTACAGACAAATCTTTTTCAAAAATTGATATTTGTGACCGTTTTTGTGCTAAATCTGGCAATGCTCTATATGCTTGTAGGAATGGTGCCTGCAGGTCATATATATCCCGGGCTTAATATCCTATTTTACACATACGGGATTTCAATGATCACCATGGTAATTGCGGCCATTTCATATAGTAACCGCTATTCAGATAGAACTTCTTTCTTTTTTACAGCAGCCACGCTTTGTCTGGTTTTTTCTGATATCACTTCTTTTATAGCATACTACCTTGAATTTGAAGAATTTTATTACCCTGATAGATTTTTCTATATTTTAGGAATTGCAGGATTGGTGAAGTTTACTTCTTTTGCCCGGAATCATGAGGCGGTTACAACTTTAGAAAGCCTTTAAAGCTTTCTATAAAATTTCAGGCAAATTATCGTAAATTTGCTATCCTAAATTCAGTAGTATTATATGATAGAGAGACTTAATATCGTAAAACAACGGTTTGATGAGGTGAACGATTTGATCATTCAGCCTGATGTAATATCAGACCAGAAGCGGTATATTGAATTGAATAAAGAATACAAAGACCTTAGGGCTTTGATGGATGAGCGTGAAACTTACCTTAGCTTAACCGATAATATTAAAGAGGCTGAAGAAATCATTTCAGATGGCAGTGATCCGGAAATGACTGAGATGGCGAAACTTCAGATGGAAGAGGCGAAAAGCCAACTTCCAGAGTTGGAGGAAAAAATTAGGATGATGCTTATTCCTAAAGATCCTGAAGATGCGAAAAATGTTGTGATCGAGATTCGGGCGGGTACCGGAGGTGATGAGGCAAGTATCTTCGCCGGTGATCTATACCGTATGTATACAAAATATGTGGAAAGCCGTGGTTGGAGCCATAATATTGTAGATTTTAGTGAAGGCACCAGTGGAGGTTTCAAAGAGATGATCTTTGAAGTTTCAGGCGAGGATGTTTATGGAATAATGAAATTTGAAGCAGGGGTACACCGTGTTCAGCGTGTTCCACAAACAGAAACCCAGGGGAGAGTTCATACTTCAGCAGCAACCGTTATGGTACTTCCTGAGGCTGAAGAGTTTGATGTTGAAATAGATCCAAAAGAAGTTAGAATAGATTACTTCTGTTCTTCAGGTCCTGGAGGGCAGTCGGTGAATACAACTTATTCCGCAGTAAGGCTTACCCACGAGCCAACAGGTCTGGTAGCTCAATGTCAGGATCAGAAATCTCAGCATAAGAATAAAGAAAAAGCATTCCGTGTACTTCGTTCAAGATTGTATGAAATGGAGCTAGCTAAAAAAATGGAGGCAGATGCTGCTAAAAGAAACTCAATGGTTTCCAGTGGTGACCGTAGTGCAAAAATTAGAACTTATAACTATGCGCAAAGCCGGGTAACAGATCACAGGATCAATTTAACCCTTTATGATCTGTCAAATATCATCAATGGGGATATACAGAAAATTCTTGATGAGTTACAACTGGCAGAGAATACTGAAAAGCTTAAAGAAAACTCAGACATGCTTTAGGGGATATGAGTGAAGAGTGAGGAGTGAAGAGTGAAGAGTGAAGGGTGAAGAGTGAGGAGTGAAGGGTGAAGAGTAAAGCGTGAAGTGTGATGAGTGAAAAGTTGTAAACAAAGCTTTCTATTGTTCGATTAAAATTTTATTTTCTGATAACTGATAACTGATAACTGATAACTGATAACTGATAACTGATAACTGATAACTGATA
>CAXGBX010000070.1:0-8801 GCA_964008195.1 uncultured Flavobacteriaceae bacterium | reverse complement strand
ATAATTCCTAACAAACCGAGGAATATCAAAGCACCTCCAATTAGTATGGAAAGTTTTCTTGAGAAATCTAATGAATGTTTCTCCATTAACATTCCGGAAAACCATCCCCCTGCCAGGCTGCCAGCCATTCCGCCTAAATAAGATATCCAAATTGTAGAACCGATGTCTTCTATACTAAATCCAAATTCAGAATTAAGGTACAGAGGCATCCAGCCCACGAAAAGCCACCAGATTGGTTCTATAAAAAATCTGGAAACCAGCACCCCCCAGGATTCACGATAGCTCAAAATTTTAGAAACCGACATTCCTTTTTCCTTTTCAGAAACTTCATCAGGTTCAATCCTACCTGAAAGTATGAGGTTTCTTTCTTTATCTGTTAGCCATGGATGGTGTTTTGGAGTAGTTTTATTAATAATAAACCAGGGTATGATCCATACAAATCCTATAAGACCTAAGATGATGAATGTGGTCCTCCATCCAAATTGAGCATACAGGAACGCTATTAGTGCTGGCGCCACAACGCTTCCCAGAGAGGCTCCCGCATTAAATATTCCCTGGGCAATAGCCCTTTCTTTTACGGGGAACCATTCCCCATTGCTCTTTACAGCTCCCGGCCAGTTCCCCGCTTCACCAAAACCAAGCATCGCCCTCACTAAAGAAAGTGAAACCAACCCCCTCGCGAAAGCGTGCAAAATGGCAGCTGCGGACCATAAGGTAATTGAAAAGATAAACCCAAGCCGGGTCCCTATTTGGTCATATAATTTTCCAGATAAGAACTTTCCGAGAGCATATGTAACCATGAATACATTCAACATCACAGCATAATCAGATTCATCCATCCCCAGGTCTTTGCCCATTTCAGGCCACATAACCCCAAAAGCAGTTCTATCTATATAGTTGATAATGGTGGCCAGGGCAATTAAGGCTATAATCCACCATCTAAGTCCTCTTATCTTCATATTTTTCAATTTAAGGCCTATCAATAAGGTTAAATTTCAGACAAAATATGCCTGTTTCCATCGGAATCTTACGCCGTGGAGCTATATTTTTATATAACCTGGAATGAGGATATCGTTCTTAGGAAAGATATAAGTAATTCCGGTTTAAAATTTTCTCTCTAATAAAATATCTATTGGGAGCGTGCAATCCCATGTATTCTTAGATATCTACGTTGTAACAGTATTTATATAAACTTCTAAAATGCAATTTCATTTTCTCCTTCGCCCTCGCCGGATCTTTCGCCTCAATGGCATCCAGAATTTCCTTATGTTCTTCTATCCCCAGAAAGGCCTGATTCTCATCACAAACATGATATTTGGCAAAATTGGTTATAATCTCCGGGGTTATGGTAAGCATAAACGTATTCATGGTACTATTCCCACTAGCCTTGGCTATTGCCAGGTGAAAAAGCAGGTCTTCCTGCACTGCATCTTCTCCATTTACAGCTTTGGCCGTATAAGCCTCCAGAGCTTCTTTCATATGTTTTAACTGTGCTTCCGTACGCCTTATCGCAGCTAGCCGTACAGTTTTAAGTTCCAATAAAATCCTGGTTTCCACCAGGGATTTAAAGTCAGGGTCGGCAAGGCTTAGAATATCTGAAATCATCCCATTCAATGCGACCACACCTATATTGGCCAGGTAAGTTCCGCTTTGGGGAACACTTTCTAAAATCCCGTAGAATTCCAGGGTTTGAATAGCCTCCCTTAAATTATTACGGCTTACACCAAATTTCTCCGAGAGCATTCGTTCCGAAGGTAATTTATCTCCGGGCTCTAAATTCTTAAAGTTTATATACTCCCGTATCTTACTTATAATCTCATTCCGCGTTTGCTGCTGAAGTTCGATTTTTGTATATCCATCTACTTTCATCTTTCTATAATTATAACCGTGATCAAAACTGGTTAACCAATCTGGTTATTCAAATTTATAAAAAATAATCTAAGCCGGAAAGCTTAACACACTCAAAAAAATACCAATTTTAATTTATTAGTGATCCTACCGGTAAAAAGCCTGGTAGGAACACTAATAGACCAATTCAAACAAATTCAATATTAATTTAATGGCTCACCTCTAATTCATAATATTTCACGTAGGAGAAAGCATTTTCATCGATACTTGATAAATAGTTTCCCGCTTTAAAATAATTTTCAAATACGCCCCATTTTTGTATATGGATGTCATCATAAACTACGGTTTCATCGTCATTCAGCGTAATTTCCATTTTTCCTTCAGAAACCACAATCTCCAAAGTAAAAGGCTCTGTATCTACTCTCTCTGCAAAATTAAATCCATCATCGTCGCCCCAGGCATCTGTATGTAATATTTCTTCATCGGAAGCATCCAGATCTTTCAGAACTTTTGTTTTTACCCGAACCTTTCCATCATTCCAGTAAATTTTCAGGATTGGGGGCGCATTATTATCATCTTCACCTATTAAATCCCTCTGTTCATCTGTGAGCCTTCCGTGGATTTGCATTATAATAACACGGTGAAAATCACCATCTGCATCTTTTGAAATTTCCGGTACCGAGAGTGTCCCCCTCATTCTACCACCTTCCTCAAACGTCCAGTTTTTAGCGTTACTACCGGGTTGCATTTGCTCCCTGAGCTCGGTCCTGGAGTATGAGGAATTTGCCGTTGACGATTCAGGATACGTGTAAAAAACCAGCGATCCATCTGTTGAATCATTGTACATAAAACGTTTTAAAGTCTCATTGGTGGCATAATCCAAAATTTCAGGCGGTTCCACTTCAGATGGATTCCCAATTGGCAAGGTCACTTTCCAATTGCTAAGGTCTATCTCCGGCAGTTTATAATCCTTTTCAACAGGCTTTTCTTCTGGAAGTTCTTCCACAATAGGCGGAGATTCCACGATATCTCCTGCATCATCTTTTTCACAACCTGTATAAACCATACTTATACTAGCTAAAAGAATCAAACCCAATTTTCGCTTTAATGGCATATATTTTTCTTTATTAATGAGATACCTCGAGTTCATAAAACTTTACTTTCGCGAAAGCATCCTTATCTGTTGTTTGCAGATAGTTGCCTGCCTTGAAATAATTTTCAAAGACACCCCATTTTTCCATATGGATATTATCGTAGGTTTTAAATTCGTTGTTATTAAGGGATACTACCAATTTTCCATCTGATACATCAATCTCCATATCAAACTTTTTAAATCCTACTTCTTCGTTGAAGGTATAACCTTCATCATCTCCCCAGGCCTCCTCATAAAGAAGCCCTTCATCTGATGTACCCAGAAACTTAAGCTCCTTGGTTTTTACTCTTATCTTTCCTTTATCCCAGTAAATTTTGAGGATTGGCGGCGCATTATTATCTTTTTGACCAATCAATTCTTTCTGATCATCTGTTAGTCTCCCATGAATTTGAAGCACAATAACTTTATGATACTTCCCTTCATCATCCTTTGAAACTTCCTCCATTTCAATGGTCGCCTTTAAATTTCCACCTTCTTCGAACGTCCAGTTGGCATCGTCATCGCCAGGCACAATTTGCTCCCGCAATTCAGATCTCGAATATTTGGTATTCGCTGTAGTGGCATCGCTAGGATAGGCATAGAATACTAAAGCTCCAGCAGTTGAGTCGCTATACATATAGGGCCTTAGAACTTCATTAGTGCCATAATCCAGGATTTCAGGCGGCTCCACACTAACGGCGCCGCCTTTTCCTTCCCCTGCAGGGATAGTTACCTTCCAGTGATCAAGGTTTATATCAGGCAGTTTATAATTTCTCTCAGATTCAGTAATCTTAGAATCTGCACTATTTTTTACTGCGCTTCCTGAACTTTGACATTGAACTAATAGCCAGGCAACACCAATTGCGAAAATAATTTTCGAAATTTTCTGAATAGATAAATATTTCCCTCTAAATATTCTCATTATCCTTCAGTTCCTTCACCAGTACCATCACCTTCAGTTTCTTCTTCCGATTCCTCTTCTACCACAGGAATTATAGAAACATCATCTATATAAGCGTCATCAACATTTTCACTATCAAAAAGCATAGAAATCTCTCCGTTGGCACCAGTCTCAAATTCAATGATTATAGCATTGTAATTTCCTTTTCCATCTGCTATCTCTCCTCTTTCCTGAGCAAGTAATGGTGCAGATTCAAATTCATCAAAATTGGACAACTGCCCATCGATGATAGAAACCCTGATATAATCTCCTTCGGTTTTCAATGCGTAAAATGCAGTGAAAATATACTTGGTATTTGGTGAAACGGTGATTGCCTGATACGACTGACGCGCATTTGTTGCACTTTCAGGATATTTGGCAGCCTGAGTGCCTCCTCTACCATCTGAACTTGTAATTTGATGAATACTTGCACCGCTTAATCTCCAGCAGTCCCTACCATCCTGTCCATCTCCACAGGCATCACTTCCATCTTCAAAACTTGCTTCTCCAATAAATGGTGTGATTGCTGCCGGAACTGGTGGTTCTTCAACCAACACTTCAGAAGTAAATGTATCTGTTACCCCTAATTTATCTGAAACAGTCAAAGTAACCGTATAAGTCCCTTCATCGGGAAATGTGTTTGAGGGATCTAATTCTGTAGAAGTATTACCATCTCCAAATTCCCACATATAATCTGTAGCACTATTCGACAGATTTGCAAAATTGAAGGTTAGAAAATCTTCATCGCTCTGAGAGGCACTAAAATTTGCTGAAGGAGGTGTTTTATCTGGTATAGATCCTGCTTCAGGCAGTTCGTATTCATAATCACATCCAACCAATGCTCCTATACTAAGCAGGGCAAACAAAAGTTTGAGGTGTCCTGTAATGAAGGTTTTTATTGTTGTTTTCATTTTTAAAAGTTTTTATTAAGATTCTTTCTAGTAACCTGGGTTTTGTACCATTGTTCCATTACTCAAGTTGATTTCCCTTTGAGGAATAGGTAATAAAAGATCGGTTGCACTAAAACTCAGGCCATTTTCATCTGAAAATCCAGAAAGCACTTGTTGTGCAACACCAAACCTTACAAGGTCGAAGAAACGTTTATTTTCAAAAGCTAATTCTGCCCTTCTTTCTTCAAGTAATTCATCTTTGGAAATAGAGCTTACAGGATCAAGGCCGGCTCTTTCACGTACTTGGTTAAAAGAATTAAGCGCTGCAGTCGCACTGGTTTCCTGGCCTCCTGCTAGAATTGCTTCTGCATGTAGCAGTAATACATCTGCATATCGTATCACAACCCAGTCGTTCCCAGCCAATTCCGGGTTACTGGCAGTTGGTTCTATATCCAGGGATTCATCACCATTTGGCAGATATTTAACTACCTGATACTGGGTTGGTTGAGCCATATCTTGCCTATAAGAAAATTCGGTTCTATTACCTCCATTCTCATCTAAGAATAATCTGGCATCTGCAGTTACATAGTTCATTCCACTTGTTCTACCTACAGAGTTTAACCATTCTGCAGAAAAGTTCTGACTGTCTGATGTGATATCTGAAGTGTAACCCACAGCAAAGATTATTTCATCATTCCCTTCGTTGTAGAAAATATCTTTAAAATTTGATACTAACGAATAATCACCACTGGCAATCACAGACTCAAGTAATGTTTGGGCTTCACCATAATTAGTTTCCATTCTAAGGTAAACCTGCGCAAGAAGTGTTTTTGCTGCTGCACTTGATGCTCTGTTAACATATGTATTGTACAAATTGTCTGCTGCCAGTTGCAAGTCGCTCACTATCAAATCGTAGACCTGGCTTTCCGCTATTCTAGTGTAGGCTATTTCTTTTTCCAAAGGTCCTATAAGACGATCTACCAAGGGAACATCCCCGAATAAGCGTACGAGATTAAAATAAGCATAGGCTCTTACAAACTTAGCTTCTGCTTCAAAAAAGGCAGCATCATCCTCAGAAGCGGCGTCAAGGTTGGCCAGAACTAAATTTGCACGGTATATAATTTCATACATGCTTATATAATAATTGGCCACGATCCCGTTGCTGGGGGTTACGGTATAGTTTTCAAACTGTGCCGCTTCTCCTTCTCCAGATTTTGTACGAGTGTTATCACTTCGCATCTCTGTTAGGTAGAATTCACGCTGTACACTAAAATTATCATCCAGATCATTGGAGTTTACCCCCTGTATGGCATCATACATCCCTATAACAGCATTTCGTAACTGATCTGTATTTTCAAAATATTCATCAGCTGAGATAGCAGATTCGGGCTGAGGCTCGAGAAAATCTTCGCCACAGGAAACCAAACCTAAAGTGGCTAAGCCCAATACTATATATTTTATATTTTTCATGATTATTTTTTTTCGATTAAAAGTCTGCATTAATTCCAATTGAAATGGTTCTGGCCAGCGGAGAACCGGCTCTTTGATACCCATAAGTAGTTGGGGAGGTTTCATAAATAGATTCCGGATTGAAGCCGGTATAATCATCAGCAGTCCAATACAATAAATTCTGAGCGGCTGCATATATTCTCAGGCCGGTGAATCCAACTTGGGAAGTGAATTTCACAGGCACATTAAATCCAATACTGGCATTTCTAAGTGCTACGTAAGAAGCATCCTGGATAATATCATCAGTAAAAATCTTTTCTCTGATAAAATCCTGATTTGGCGTTATTGCCGGGTCAAAATCGGCCCCACTGTTGAAATGGTTGAATATATACTGATCTCCTATATTTCTTACTTCAGCACCATGACTTCCCTGGAATAATACGCTTAGATCAAAGCTTCCAAGACGGAAATCGTTGGTAAGACTCCAGATTAGGTCTGGATAAGGATTTCCTAAAATAGTTTTATCATCATCATCAATAACTCCATCCCCATTTAAATCTTTCACATAAACATCCTGCGCTTCTGATCCTATAGGAAAATATGGCTGATCTAAAAATTCCGAAGGAATATCTTCATCTACTACCCATCCGTAAAAGGATGAAATAGGCTGACCTTCCATATTAATCCATTCCGCAGCACGTTTATCATCCACTATTTGTATCTGACCGTTAGAATCTGCAAAATCTGTTAACTCATTTTTATTTCTTGCTGCCAGTATAGTCGTGCTCCATGAAAAATTAGGATTTGCAATATTCCTCGTACGCAATTCAATTTCATATCCACTGTTAACTACTTCCCCAATATTTACCAAAGCATTTCTGAAGCCTGTAGTGGAAGAAATAGGATTAAAAAGTAATAATTGATCACTGGTTCTCTGGTAATAATCAAAGGATCCGGTAATACGATTTCTGAAAAAACCGAAGTCCAATCCGGGATTGATCTCCTTTGAACGTTCCCATTGAAGGTCTGGATTGGCAATATTCAAAGCCACAATAGCATTTTGCACAGATCCACCAATTGTTGCAGTATTTGGTCCCAATAAAGGTAAAGATGGATAAAGATCAATAAGATCGCTATCGGTATCTAAATCTTTGTTCCCTGTAAAACCATAACTGGCCCTGAATTTTAAGCTACTAAGAAAATCTGCATTTTCAAGGAAGCTTTCTTCTGCAACATCCCAACCAACAGATACTGCAGGGAAATTACCATATTTCGTATCGGCTCCAAATACAGAACTACCATCACGACGAAAACTTACTGAAGCAAGATATTTATCGGCATACGCCCAGTTTATCCTGGCAAAATAACTCTGGAAGCGTTCATCATATTCCCAGGAATCAATTTCAGAAGCTAAACTTGCAGCCGATAAAGTCTGGATTAAATCTGAAGTATATCCTGTTCCAAAAGCAGAACTACCTTCAGTATCCCATCTTTCAAAGCCTATACCGGCTACGGCATCAATTTCGTGTTCCCCTATTTCTGTATCATAAGTTAAGTAGGTTTCAGAAACTAAATGAATTCGATCTTCATTACCTACAGCATAACTCGCTTCCGAAGCACCATTTCGATGTGCAAGTATTCCTGTGTATTCATCGTCCAGAGTATGCTGAAAACTTCCTGAGACGGTAGTTCTCACGCTTAAATCATCTGTAATATCATATTCTCCATAGAAGTTCCCATACATTTTGAACCTATAGTCATTTTCATCTACTTCCAGTATTTTTGCCCCCGGATTGGCATTGGAGGTTGTACTCACACTTACCAGGTCACCCGTACCAAAAAGATCGTAATTATCAAAATGACGCTCCCAGGCATAATCTCCCACCTCTACATCTGGATAAACATTCCTGTCTACAAATCCAATAGTTTCTTCAGTATGATACAATGGAAGCCATGGAGATTGACGCAGAACATCATGTGTAGAACCGGCAAACCTTCTCCTATCTGTATACGAAGGCGCAAGGTTACCCCCCATGCTAAACTTATCGCTTACTTTAGTATCAATTTTTAACCTTAAGTTATATCGTTTGTAATCATCTGTTAACAAAACACCTTCATCATGCAGGTAGCCTAAGGAAATACTGTATTTAGTATTTTCGTTTCCCCCACGAGCACTTAATGAATGATTTTGAATAATCCCGCCATCAAAAATAATATCCTGCCAGTCCCTATCTACTCCAATTTCCTGAAGGTATTGAGATCTTTCAGATAGTTCTCCGGTAACTGCAAGTTCTTCCTCCAGAGTTTCAGCTACAGAAAAATAATACGCATCACTTTGTCTGGCTTCTTTATAACCAGTATATCCCTGATAGCTAAATACAGTTTTACCTGCTTTACCCTGTTTAGTAGTAATCAAGATGACACCGTTACCACCCCTTGAACCGTAAATCGCGGCAGAAGCAGCATCCTTTAATACATCAAAAGATTCTATTTCGCTCATATCAAGGTTTCCAAGAAAATCATTATCAACCACTAACCCATC
>CAXGBX010000069.1:0-8840 GCA_964008195.1 uncultured Flavobacteriaceae bacterium | reverse complement strand
ACAAACCTACAAGAATGTTGATGAAGAGGTTGGAGATAAAATGAAGGGCGTCACCGGTGGAATGAACATACCTGGAATTTTATGATAAAACTTCCTACCGGAATTTCTTTTCTTACAGAACCTGTGGTGCCAATTCTAATAATATCAAGGCTGGTTAAACCTTCTTTGACCTTTTTGGCCTTAAGGTCTATATTTATGAGTGCATCTAATTCAGTAAGCGCTATATCAATATTATCTGTTCCCATTCCCGTAGACATAACAGTGATCCTTTTTCCATTATAATATCCAGTATGTGTACAGAATTCTCGTTTTTGCTTTCTCAACTCAACAGAATCAAAGTGAGCACTTATTTTTGAGACCCGCGCAGGATCTCCCACGGTAATTATGGTATTGGCTAAATCTTCTGGTAATAATCCTAGGTGATATATTGAACCATCCTCGTTAAGAATTAATTCTGAAGCTTCTAAACTCATTCTATAATTTTAATAAACGGTGGGATTCAGACTCATAAAGAAAATCATACATTTTAGCTCCACCAAAACACTCATCATTATTCAGTTCTCTATAGAAATTTTTCTTTCCATCAAGAGCCAGTCTGCCTTTTTCAGATAAAACCATTTTATTACTGATTTTATCATAAAAAATTGAAAGCTTCTTCAGGAGTCTTTGCATCTGGTTGTCGCTATAACCATAATATCCTTGATACTGAAGTGCGTAACCTAAAAGATGATTTTCATTCTTAATATCATGACTTTCAATTAAGCGCAAGACATTTTTTTCCAAAGAATTGATTCCGCTGATACTATTTGGGAACCTTTCTACATGTGCTCTAATGCAACTAGACAGATATTCAAAATTAGTATTCACCTTTATCTGCGGTTTTAATTTTAAAGGGTTATTACCACAGTACAACTCCCATATTAGTATTGCAGTTTCGATATCTTCCGTATTCAGCTGAATTCTATTTTGATAATGATTTTTTAACTCTTTTAAATTAAGCTGAGATAAAGGTTGAAGTTCTTTTTCTCCCTGAAGTTTTTTACTGCAGACAAGAGAAATTGGGGTAGAGCTATTTTTATCAGCTAGCAGATTGATTGCCGCCAGCATATTTAGATGACAAAAGAGATCAAATTCAAACCAGAGTACTACGTTATCATATCCTTTTAAAGATTTTAATCTCTTTATTTCAGATACAAAACGTTCTTCATAATTTTCAGAAGAAATATTGTAGGTTTTAAGCAGGTATTTTTTCCTTTCTTTAAAAAAATCAGCGTTGATCTCTTTTTTCGTGGGCCCTTCACATAGAAGTTCTCTCCAAATAATGATTTCTCCAGCAAGATCCAACTCCTTCATTTGTTGGGCAAGACTGTCACCATTTATGATGTGTAGGGTTTTATTTTTCATTGTATTGTTTAAAAAACGTATTAGATCAACCTCCCACACGTTTTACATTATAACCTTCTTTTTTGAGAATAGACATCACTTTTTCCCTATCGTCTCCCTGAATGATGATTTCCCCATCTTTAGTGGAACCACCTACACCACATTTTTTTTTCAGTAACTTTCCTAAAGCTATTAGATCATCTTCTGGACCTTCATAACCTTTAATAATCGTAACGGTCTTGCCGCCACGACCTTTATTGCTAAAATGGGCTTCAAGTTCCTGATCATTAGGAGCAAGTTCCTTCTGTGATTCTCCATCAGTATATTCAGATTCGTCAAAATCATCATTGGTGGAAAAAACGAAACCTCCCAGATCTTCGAGGCCTAATTTCTTCTTTGCCATAATATTTATTTTTTGAGGCCTATTTCAACAAGTCTTTGATGCAAAAATTCGCCGGCAGTAATATCTTCATATTGTTTTGGGTGATCTTCATCAATACATTCTTCCAGGCAGTCCAATTTCATCTCACTTCTTGGATGCATAAAGAATGGGATAGAATATCTGGGTTGTCCCCATTGCTCTTTCGGCGGATTCGTCACCCTGTGGATTGTAGATCTAAGCTTATTATTGGTATGCCTTTCCAGCATATCACCTACATTAATAACTAATTCATCTTCTTGTGGGATTGCATCTATCCATTCACCATCTTTCCGTAGTACCTGAAGACCTCCGGTAGATGCACCCATCAATAAAGTAATTAAATTAATATCTCCATGGGCACCGGCTCTAACCGCTCCCTTTGGTTCTTCTGTAATAGGTGGATAATGAATTGGTCTTAAAATACTGTTTCCGTTACTCGCCCAGTGATCAAAATAATGTTCCTCGAGACCTATATATAGTGCAAGAGCTCTCAACACATAAATCCCTGTCTTTTCTAACATTCTATATGCTTCCATCCCGGTATGATTGAAATCTTTTAATTCTTCAACCTGCACATTATCTGGATATTCTTCAGTTAAGTTCGCATCTTCTGAAGGTTCCTGACCAAAATGCCAGAACTCCTTTAAATCACCTTCTTTTTTACCTTTAGCATGTTCCTTCCCGAAACTTATATAACCTCGTTGGCCCGCAAGTCCTTCAATTTCATATTTCCGTTTCGTTTCCACGGGAAGTTCAAAAAACGATTTCACTTCTTTATAAAGTTCTTCCACAAGATCATCACTAAGAAAATGGTTTTTTAAAGCTACGAAACCAATTTCTTCATAAGCTTTACCAATTTCGTTTACAAATATTTCTTTACGGTTTGGATCATCTGATAAAAAATCTGCCAGATCAACGCTAGGTATATTATTCATTGCCATTATGAGCGGTTTTTAATTTTTAGGTAACAAACAAAGTTAATAAAAATAAGGGATATGCCTGTAGTTTATATTTTTCTTAGCATATATAAATTTGGTTACATTTGAGATATAATTATTTATTATGCTTTCAAAAAACACCAAATCCAGGGCGATGGAATATAAAGATTATAAATTGTCTAACGACCTTATGTTAGATCTATATCGATCTATGTTGAAACCCAGGATGATAGAAGAGAAAATGCTCATTTTGTTAAGACAGGGCAAAATTTCAAAATGGTTTAGTGGCATAGGCCAGGAGGCCATATCTATTGGTGTTACAAAATCTTTAGATTCAGAAGAATATATTCTACCCATGCATCGTAATTTAGGTGTTTTCACTAGTAGAGATATTCCTTTGAACCGTTTATTTGGGCAGTGGCAGGGAAAAGCTTCCGGATTTACGAAAGGTCGTGACCGCAGTTTCCATTTCGGAACTCAGGAATTTAAGATTGTGGGGATGATTTCGCATTTAGGTCCTCAATTAGGTGTGGCAGATGGTATTGCGCTTGCTCATAAACTAAAGAACGAGAAAAAAATAACAGCTGTATTTTCGGGAGAAGGAGGCACAAGTGAAGGTGATTTTCACGAAGCTCTAAATATAGCTTCTGTCTGGGACCTTCCGGTTTTATTTTGTATTGAAAATAATGGATATGGATTATCCACTCCTACAATAGAACAATATCGTTGTGAGAATCTTGCCGATAGGGGCGCCGGCTACGGTATGGAATCTCATATTATTGACGGAAATAATATTCTTGAAGTATTTTCCAAAATTTCTGAAATAGCTGAAAGCATAAGAGAGGAACCACGCCCGGTACTGGTAGAGTTTAAAACCTTCAGAATGCGCGGTCACGAAGAAGCTAGCGGAACCAAATATGTACCTCAGGAACTGATGGATGAATGGCAGTTAAAAGATCCACTTTTGAATTTTGAAGATTTCTTGTTTGAAAAGAAAATTCTGAATGAAGATATTAAGGAGAGGTATAGAACAGAAATTCTGGATGAAATTGATGAAAACTTACAAATAGCATTTTCAGAAGAGGCAATCACTTCAAACACAACAAAAGAATTAAATGATGTTTTTGAAGAATTTGATTATCAGGAAGTTAAAAACTCAGGAGAAGTAGAAAATATTCGTTTTATTGATGCTATTTCTCAAGGATTAAAAGAATCTGTAAGAAAGCATGACCACCTTGTTTTAATGGGGCAGGATATTGCAGATTATGGCGGTGTGTTTAAAATTACAGAAGGCTTCATAGAAGAATTTGGTAAAGAACGAATACGTAATACGCCTATTTGCGAATCTGCCGTTGTGGGTGCTGCAATGGGACTTTCAATTAATGGAATGAAAGCCATGGTTGAAATGCAGTTTGGCGATTTTGTGAGTTCCGGGTTCAATCCTATTGTGAATTATCTGGCAAAAGTAAAGTACAGATGGGATCAAAATGCCGATGTGGTAATTAGAATGCCCTGCGGCGGAGGAGTAGGAGCCGGTCCATTTCACAGTCAGACAAACGAAGCATGGTTTACTAAAGTTCCCGGACTAAAAGTCATTTATCCTGCTTTTCCCTATGACGCCAAAGGCTTGCTGAATACAGCGTTCAACGATCCAAATCCGGTATTATTTTTTGAACACAAAGGACTATATAGGAGCATAAGGCAGGATGTGCCCGTAGATTATTATACCCTGCCGTTCGGGAAAGCTACAAAGATCAAAGAAGGTAATGAAGTTAGTATTATTTCCTATGGCGCAGGCGTACATTGGGCTCTGGCAGCCCTTGAAGAAATGGATTATCACCAGGCTGACCTTATAGATCTTAGAAGTCTTCAGCCTTTAGATATGGAGAGTATTTGTGAATCTGTAAATAAAACTGGAAAATGCATTATCCTTACTGAAGATTCACAATTTGGAAGTTTTGCCTCAGAAGTGGCTGCACAGATTTCAGAAAATTGTTTTGAAAGTTTAGATGCACCAGTGATTAGGGTTGGAAGCATTGACACGCCAATACCTTTCGCGGCAAGTCTTGAAAAACAATATTTACCTAAGGATAGATTTAAAGAGAAATTAAAAAATTTAATAGAATATTAATAAGCTAGCCGGTTTGTCTATAACTAATTAAGAATCCTTAACAATTCCACTGTTAAATTAATAATAATCTTTTGTAGCGCTTCCCTTACTGCTGTAATTTAGATTGAACTAATCAATTAAAACTTTAAATTATGATACGTTTAATCGTTATTTTTCTGATCATAGCTGTTATTGCCGCAATCTTTGGTTTCGGTGGTGTTGCTGAAGGATTTGCAGACATTGCTAAAATTATTTTCTACATTTTCCTTGTGTTGCTGGTAATTTCACTTTTAAGCAGGTTATTTAGAAGATAATAATCATACAAATTATTAAATCCAATGTGTTTTTATGAGACTCATATTACACATTGGATTTTTAATTTTTAAAAACTCTACAATGAAAAGATATTTAATTTTATTTACGCTGGCGGCTATTTTGGTTTCCTGTGGCGGTACCAGTAAAGTTGCAAAAGAAGCTCGGAAGACTTTTGACGGGAATTGGACTTTAACCAGTATTACTTATCCAAACAATACCGGTGAATTTGATGTGACTTTATTCAACGAGGCTTCAGCTTCATGTTTTAGAAACAGTACATGGGATTTCGTTTCTAATAACAATCGCGGTATGTATACAGTTAGCGGAGTAGGTTGTGATGGAGGAACTAATTATTTTATCTGGTCTATTGACGAAGAAAACACTCCTGCAGGATTATATGATTTTCTCTTGAAGCCAACGAACGATGATTACAAATCTACTACAGGCAATCAGGGATTCAGATTGAATCTTAAGAGCGTAACTGAGACAAATATGGTATGGGAGCAAACAGTGAGCCTGGAAGGATCTCCTTTTACCATAAGAATGAATTTTTCTAAATAATCAAGTAAAATAAATAAAATAACTATGAAAACAGTTTTAAATAGAATGTTCGCAATATTGGTTGTTTCCAGCCTTTTATTTGGTTGTGACGCCGTACAGAATGCGAATAATAAACAAAAAGGAGCAGTAATTGGTGCTTCTGGTGGAGCAGTAATTGGTGGTGTAATTGGTAATAATACTGGCGATGGTAATACCGCATTAGGATCTATCATCGGTGGAGTTGTTGGTGGTGCTGCCGGTGCGATTATTGGTAATAGAATGGATAAACAGGCTAAAGCGATCGAGCAGGAGATTCCCGGTGCAGAAGTAGAAAGAGTAGGTGAAGGAATCAACGTTACGTTTGACGAATCCAGTGGTGTTTATTTTGATACTGAAAAGTATAACATCAACGCTAAATCTCAAACTACACTAAATAAGTTAGCTGATATCTTTAAGGAATATCCTCAATCTAATATCCTGGTTGAAGGTCATACTGATAACACTGGTAGCGAAAGTTACAACCTAACTCTTTCTAAAAACAGAGCACAAGCAGTTACCGGATATATGGTAGATAATGGAATTGACAGAGGAAGATTTACCACAAAATGGTATGGAGAATCTCAACCAAAATATGATAATGGTACTGTCGAAGGCAGATCTAAAAATCGTAGAGTTGAGCTTGCTATTGTTGCCAACGAAGAGCTAAAAGAAGAAGCTAGAAAAGAGGCTGAAAAGAATAATTAATCTCCAGCAACTTTCTATATAAAGATTAAAAAATCCCGGATTAATTTTCCGGGATTTTTTTATTTTAAGTAACTTCCAGGGTGCGAAAAACTCAGATTTTAATTGTTGGAGGAGGCCTGGCAGGCTTAACAGCAGCTATACATCTATCCAGGCAAAAAATAGATGTTATTTTAATTGAAAAGGAGGATTACCCCCATCACAAGGTCTGCGGTGAATATCTTTCCCGGGAAATTATTCCCTATTTGAAATCTTTGGAGATCGATTTAGATAGTTTAAATGCTCCCATAATTAATAGAATGCAATATTCTTCAGTTTCCGGAAAAACAATTGATTGTAATCTGGAAATGGGAGGTATTGGAGTAAGTAGATTCTCTTTGGATCAACTATTATATGAAAAAGCCAGGGAGAATGGTTGTGAAACCATAAAGTCTGTGGTGACCAATATTAAATTTGAAGATAAAAAGTTTGTAGTAAGTACTTCAGATGAGCAGTTGTTCACTTCAGAATTTGTTTTAGGCGCATTCGGAAAAAGATCCAATCTGGATAAAAAACTGCAGAGAGAATTCATTCAGGATCAGTCAGGATGGCTTGCAGTAAAAGCTCATTATAAAACTAAATCTGAATCATATCCAGATGATCTTGTATCACTTCATAATTTCAATGGAGGATATTGCGGCCTTTCAAAAACAGAATTGAATACGGTAAATGTATGCTATCTGGCAAGCTATTCAAGTTTCAAAAAACATAAGAATCCAAAAGATTATAAAACCAATGTTCTTATGAAGAACCCTCACTTAAATAGTTTTTTTAATAATGTTGAAATGGATTTTGAAAAAGAACTCAGTATCGCCCAGATTTCATTTGAATCTAAATCCCTGGTAAATAATCATATTTTAATGCTGGGAGATTCAGCCGGGCTTATCCATCCGTTATGTGGTAATGGAATGGCGATGGCAATTCATAGCGCTAAGATTGTTTCAGAAGCAATATTGGATTTTTACCAGAAAAAAAATCATATAAGAAATGACGTAGAAATGGCTTACAGTAAGGAATGGAATGCTAACTTTAAAAGCAGGTTAGCTACAGGAAGGTTTTTGCAGAAAATACTATTAAATCAATCACTTTCGCGTTTATCACAAAGCCTGTTAAACAAAGTACCTAAGATAATGCCGCATATAATTCGAAAAACTCACGGTAAAACAGTTCATGTTTAAAATAGATACCTCCCAACGTACCAACAAATCTGAGATCATGGACGATTTTGATCTTCAGGGAAAAGAATTAAGAAGAACCCTGAAAGATCTTGAGAATATTAACTCATGGTTAGGAGGTAACCAGATCACTATAAACGGAATAGAAAAACTATTAAGTAATAGTCAGAAAACGAATAAAATAAGAATTGCTGATATAGGCTGTGGAAACGGAGCCATGCTTCGGAAGATTGCTGAATGGGGTAAAAGTAAACCTTACGAATTTGAGTTGATTGGTGTAGATGCTAATCCCCATGCGATAGAGATTGCTAGTGAGCTTTCAAATGGCTATAGGAATATTCATTTTGTAAGTCTCAATATATTCAGTGATGAATTTATGAATATGGAGTTTGACATAATTTTATGCACATTAACGCTGCATCATTTCAAGAATGATCAGATTGTAAATTTGTTGAACCAGTTATATGGCCAGTCTAAAACTGGTGTGGTAATCAATGATTTGCATAGAAGTTCTTCGGCTTATATTTTATTTCAGGCATTTTGTGCTGTATTTGTCAATAATGAGATTGCCCGCAAAGATGGTCTAACCTCTATACTTCGAGGCTTTAAAAAAGCTGATATTCAGAAGTATATCAAAAAAATTCCGGCTAAAGATCATGAAATTTCCTGGAAGTGGGCATTTAGATACCAGTGGATTATAAAAAAGAACAAATGATTTTATGAGTGTAAGAATTGTTAATGCTGAAAAAGAATTACCGGAGTATTCAAGAGAAACGAAAGATGTAGTACCGTTGGTAGAAGAATGGCTTGAAGATCAGGATGATAGGTTTAAAAGAAAAATAGTTAAGATTTTTGAAGGTGCCGGAGTAGATAAGCGCTATTCTATAATGTCCCCGGAAGATGTTTTTACGGCTACCTCCTTTGAAGATAAGAACAATATTTACGTTCGTGAGGTCAAAAAACTAGGCAGAAATGTCCTGGAAAAAGCTTTGCATAATTCAGAGTGGAAGCCAGAATCTTTAGATTTTATTATTACGGTAAGCTGCACGGGGATTATGATTCCTTCAATGGATGCCTATCTTATAAATGATCTAAATTTAAGGAAAGATATTACCAGGCTACCGGTGACCGAGATGGCATGTGACTTTCGCGAGAATTTTTGGAATTACCTCAAACCG
>CAXGBX010000068.1:0-8852 GCA_964008195.1 uncultured Flavobacteriaceae bacterium | reverse complement strand
GGGGTAGAGCACTGGTGGATGAAAGACCTTCCTTTTAGTGACTGGGTGAATTACCAGGAGCAATATGAGAATGGAGAAAAAATAACTCATTCTAACCATAAGAGAACCGCCAATATGGATCTTTATGCTTCAGAAATCGATAAGAAAGGATTAAGCGAAGGCTGGTTTGTAGATACCATGCCAGATTTGAATCAGCGTAACCCGTTTATGGCGGAATATTTAATTCAGAATAGTATCTGGTGGATAGAAACTTTAGGACTAGGCGGCATTCGTCAGGATACCTACCCTTATCCCGATAAAGCATTTATGAGCGACTGGGCCGGAGCGATCATGACCGAATATCCAAATTTTAATATTGTTGGGGAGGAGTGGAGCAATAATCCGTTATTGATTAGATACTGGCAGGATGGTGTGGATAATGGATATGATTCTAATTTGAGGAGCACCATGGATTTTGCGATGCAGTCAAAAATCGTGGAAGGCTTAAATGAAGAGGAAGGTTGGGAAAAAGGACTTCACCAGTTATATGCTGGCCTTTCCAATGACTTTGCTTATGCCTCTCCTGAAAATATTATGATATTTCCTGATAATCATGATATGAGCAGGATCTTTACTCAATTGAAAGAAGATATTCCTAATACAAAAATGGCTTTGAGTTACTTGCTGGTCCTTCCCAGGATTCCGCAGATTTATTATGGAACTGAAGTCCTGATGGAAAATACCGCCAAACCTGGAGATCATGGACTAATTAGAACTGAATTTCCGGGAGGCTGGGAAGATAGTGAGGCCAATGCTTTTACCGGAGAAGGACTTTCCGAAGATCAAAAAAGTATGCAGTCTTTTCTAAAAAAGATCCTTAATTATCGTAAGGATAGTGAAGCAATTCAGAATGGAAAAACCATTCATTTCGCCCCTGAAAATGGAATTTATCTGATTTCCCGAATTTCAGAAAATGAAAAGATGGTATTGATCTTAAATAAAAATGAGGAAGCTGTAGACCTTAAGCTGGAAAGATTTCAGGAATTGGGATTAGAGGGTTCGTCAATGAAAAATTTGATTTCAGGAGAAAAAATTCAGTGGAATAAAGCACTTAGCTTACCGGAAAGAGGAGCATATTTCTTAACCACAAAACTTAACTAAGAATCTAACCAACACTAAAACAATTATTAATGAAACAATTTGCATTGCTTTTAATGGTATTCAGTTTTCTGATATCATGTAAAAATGAACCAAACAAAGAGGATTCTTTGGCTGAAGAGACAAAAATGGATAGTCTTGCGCCGGTAAGCGACGAGATGATGGAAACCGCCGTGATCTATGAAGCAAATATTCGTCAGTATTCACCAGAAGGAAGTTTCGACGCTTTCACCAAAGATATTCCGCAGTTAAAGGAGCTGGGAGTGAAAGTGATCTGGCTCATGCCAATGTATCCAATTTCTGAAAAGAACAGAAAAGCCACCGGCGGCAAAGATGTAGAAGATATCGATGATCCAGAGGAGCGAAAAAAATATCTGGGAAGTTATTATTCCATTTCAGATTATTCAGCAGTAAATCCGGAGCACGGAACGATGGAAGATTTTGATGAACTGGTGCAAACGGCTCATGAAAATGGAATGTATGTGATCCTGGATTGGGTTGCGAACCATACCGGTTGGGATCATGCCTGGATCACCGAGCATCCGGAATATTACACTAAAGGAAAAGATGGCGAAATTACAGATCCTATCAACGATGCCACCGGTGAACCTTGGGGCTGGACTGATGTGGCCGATCTAAATTTTGAGAATCAGGAAATGCGGCAGAAAATGACTGAAGAAATGTTATTCTGGGTAAAGGAGCATGATATTGATGGTTTCAGGGCAGATGCTGCACATTCAGTTCCTACAGATTTCTGGGAGTCGGCTGCAAAAACGCTAAATAAAGAAAAGCGACTTATAATGCTGGCGGAGGCGCAAGATCCAAAAGATCTTTTTCATAATGCCTTTGAAATGGGTTATAACTGGGAAGGGCATCATTTAATGAACAGCATTGCCAAAGGCGAAAAGAACGCGAAAGACTGGGATGAGTATATGAAAAAGATCGATACTACTTTTCAGGATGACGATTTTCTAATGAATTTCGTAACTAATCATGATGAAAATTCATGGGCAGGAACGGTACGCGAGCGAATGGGGGATGCTTCAGAAGCTATGCTGGCCATGAGTTACACTATTCCGGGAATGCCGCTGATCTATAGCGGACAGGAATACGACATGGATAAAAGATTGTTGTTCTTCGAAAAAGATACCATTCCAAAAACCAAAGGAAAAATATATCCACTTTTAGAAAAATTGGGTGAGTTGAAAAATTCAAGCGCTGCCCTCAATGGTGGTAAAAATGCTGCTTCGTACACTGCAATTGATAATTCTGCTGAAGAAAAGCTTCTTGCATTTAAAAGAGAGAAAAATGGAGAAATATTATATTATGTGGCGAATATGACGAATGAGCCACTATCTTTTACAGCAGAAATAGAAGGAGGATTTATGGATTATATGAACGATGCTCAAATCTCTATTTCAAGTGATCAGGAAATGAATTTTGAGCCCTGGGAGTACAAAATTTTGATAAATAAGTAATTAAAGTCCTAAAAAACTGTAAAAAGCCACTTGAAAGTGGCTTTTTTTATTAGTTATTAACCGAAAACGTTTTAGTTTTTTCCGAAATTAGGTTATCGGTATGAAAGAGACTAGTTTTGGGTTCAATGGGTGAAAAAATAAGAAATATCGCAGTGCTAACTTCCGGAGGAGATGCTCCCGGAATGAACGCAGCAATTAGAGCAGTTGTACGTGCCTGTTCGTTTTACAATGTTAAATGTACAGGTGTTTTCAGAGGATATCAGGGTTTGCTGGATGCAGATTTTGAAGATCTTGATGCTCGCTCCGTTAGAAATGTTATAAACAAAGGTGGTACATTTTTGAAATCAAGCAGATGTGAAGATTTCAGAAAACCTGAAGGTCGTAAGTTAGCTTACGATAACCTTAAATCTGCCGGGGTGGATGCTCTGATAGTGATTGGTGGTAATGGAACATTTACCGGAGCTCAGTTACTTATAGAGGAACATAATTTTCCGGTAGTGGGAATTCCTGCGACCATAGATAATGATATTAACGGAACAGATTATACGCTTGGTTACGACACAGCGCTAAATACCGTTGTGGAAGCCATTGATAAGATTCGTGATACCGCCAGTTCTCATAATAGGCTATTCTTAATTGAAGTAATGGGAAGGGATGCTGGAGATATTGCTTTAAATAGTGGCGTAGGAGCTGGTGCTGAAGAAATTATGATTCCGGAGGAAACAGATAGCATGAACAGGCTGATGGATTCACTTAAAAGCAGTCGTAAAAAAGGTAAAACCTCCAGCATCATCGTAGTTGCTGAAGGCGATAAAAGTGGAAAGAATATTTTTGAGCTTTCAGAGCATATCCAGGAGAGTCTGGAAGATTACGATATAAGAGTTTCGGTTCTGGGACATATTCAGCGGGGAGGGGTTCCTTCTTGTTTTGATAGGGTCCTTGCCAGTAAACTTGGCGTTGGGGCTGTGGAAGCGATTATTAATAATACATTGAATGTCATGGTTGGTTTAAGTCATAAAAAAGTGGTGCAAATACCGCTAAAAGATGCAATAGAACCAAGGCGTTATTTTGATAAAGAATTACGAAGGGTGGCAGACATCACTTCAGTATAATTAAAAACTAAAGAAAATGAGTACAAAAATTGGAATTAATGGATTTGGGCGTATTGGAAGAATTGCCTTTCGAATTGCCGCTCAAAATAAGAATGTAGAAGTTGTAGCTATCAACGATTTACTAGATGTAGATCATTTGGCTTATTTGCTTAAGTATGATTCAGTACACGGAAAATATAAAGGTTCTGTTGAAGTAAAAGATGGAAATCTTTTTGTTGACGGAAATAAAATAAGAGTAACTTCAGAAAAAAATCCGGCAGATCTTAAATGGGGAGATGCAGGAGTTGAAGTAGTAATGGATTGTACAGGTATCTTTACAGATCTGGACAATGCAAAAGCGCATCTGGATGCAGGCGCCAGAAAAGTAGTAATCTCAGCACCTTCTAAAACTGCACCAATGTTTGTAATGGGTGTAAACCACCAGGATGTGAAAGCAGATCAGAATATCGTTTCTAATGCTTCATGTACCACCAACTGTCTGGCGCCACTTGCAAAAGTGATTGATGACGAATTTGGTCTTGTTGAAGGTTTGATGACCACAGTACATGCAACTACTTCTACTCAGTTTACGGTAGATTCTCCTTCTAAGAAAAATTTCAGACTTGGTAGAAGTGCCATGGCGAATATCATTCCAAGTTCAACCGGAGCTGCGGTAGCGGTGACTAAAGTGATTCCTTCGCTTAAAGGAAAACTTACCGGAATGGCCTTTAGAGTTCCAACTACAGATGTTTCTGTGGTAGACCTTACCGTAAAAACTGAAAAGTCTACAAGTTACGACGAAATTAAAGCCGCTTTCAAAAAAGCAGCTGACGGAGATTACAAAGGAGTAATCTCTTATACAGAAGAAGAAGTGGTAAGCCAGGATTTTGTTTCAGATCCACATACCTGTAATTTTGATGCTGGAGCGGGAATTGAGCTGAATGATAAATTCTTCAAATTAATCGCCTGGTATGATAATGAGTACGGATATTCGTCTAAACTGGTAGATCTGGCTGCTCACGTAGCAACTTTATAATATTTTTTAAATCTGCAATATATAGCTGAATACAATTTCAGCTGTATATTGCCATGATTTAAATTAATCATTCTGAATACATGATATTAATTGCTGATGGAGGATCCACCAAATGTGACTGGATACTTTTAAATAATGAAGGAGAACAGGTTTTTAAAACCAGGAGTAAAGGTTTAAATCCTGCTGTTTTTAAAGAAGTTATATTAGAACAAAGACTTGCCGAAAATCCGGAACTTGCCGAAGTTAAGAATAGCATTGAAAAAGTGCATTTTTATGGTGCTGGTTGTGGTACTCCTACTCCAAGAGAATTGCTAAAAAGTATCATTGCAAATTACTTCACCAATGCAGATGAAGTTAGTGTGATGGAAGATACCGTAGCAGCGGTTTATGCAGCTACTACCGAGCCCGGAATAGTTTGTATTCTTGGTACCGGTTCTAATTCCTGTTATTTTGATGGGGAGAAAATCCATCAGGCCGTGGATTCGCTTGGTTATATTCTAATGGATGAAGCCAGTGGAAATTATTTCGGAAAAAGGCTCATCAGGGATTATTATTATAAACGAATGCCTCCTGAAATATCTGAAAAATTTGAAAAGGAATTTGATCTGAATTCAGATACCATTAAAATGAATCTATACAGAAAGGACAATCCAAATACATATCTGGCAAATTTCGCGGAATTTATTTTCAAAAATGAAAGAAACGGGTATTTCTATAAACTCCTTCATGAAGGCTTGACAGATTTTGTGCATTCAAGAGTGATGATTTATCCACAGGTTAATTCTGTTCCTGTACATTTTATTGGGACTATCGCATTTTTCAGTGAAGATATTATTCGAGCGGTTTTACAACCATACGGAATTCAATTGGGGAATATCGTAAGAAGACCTATTGATGGGCTAATCGAACATTATCGTAAGAATTTGATTAAGGCTTCATAAATTCATTATACCAATTAATATTCAAGGCTCGCTTCATGGCGGGCCTTTTTTATTAGCATTTTAATTTTTCCAATGTAAATAACTGAAAGTGTTTTTGTTAGCGAAAATGTATTACATTTAATCAGACAATCGAAAGCCCTGCCTTTTATTAATTCAGAATAACAATGCTTGTAAAAGTATATGGAAGTGCGGTTTTTGGAGTAGAAGCAACGACCATTACCGTTGAGGTTAACATAGCTTCGGGAATAGGATATCATTTGGTAGGACTTCCCGATAATGCAGTGAAAGAATCCAGTTATCGTATAGCTGCAGCACTTCAGAATAACAATTTTAAACTTCCCGGGAAAAAGATCATAATCAATATGGCGCCAGCCGATCTTCGTAAAGAAGGTTCAGCCTATGACCTCACTTTCGCTCTTGGAATTTTAGCAGCTTCAGGACAGATCAAAGCAGAAAATATTTCTGAATATATTATTATGGGAGAGCTTTCGCTTGACGGTAGCCTTCAGCCAATTCGTGGCGCATTACCAATTGCTATTCAGGCTAAGAAAGAAGGTTTCAAGGGATTTATTCTTCCTGAACAAAATGCCAGGGAAGCTGCAATAGTTTCGGGCTTAGAGGTATATGGCGTAAAAAATATCAAACAAGTAATAGATTTCTTCAATTCTGATCTAACTTTAGAAAGAACTGTAATCAACACCCGGGAAGTTTTCTATGACAGTCTGAATGATTTCGAATTTGATTTTGCCGATGTAAAAGGTCAGGAATCGATAAAGCGGTGTATGGAAATTGCCGCTGCTGGGGGACATAACATTATTCTTATAGGTCCACCGGGTGCAGGCAAAACCATGCTGGCGAAACGTTTGCCCAGTATTTTACCTCCCATGACCTTGCAGGAAGCTTTGGAAACTACCAAAATTCATAGTGTTGCCGGCAGGATCAAGGATAATGTCGGATTGATGGCACAGCGACCTTTTAGGAGTCCGCATCATACCATATCAGACGTTGCCCTCGTCGGCGGTGGGGCCTATCCGCAACCCGGGGAGATTTCCCTTTCCCATAACGGAGTTTTATTTCTGGATGAATTGCCTGAATTTAAAAGGGGAGTTCTGGAAGTAATGCGTCAACCACTGGAAGATAGGGAAGTTACTATTTCTCGAGCAAAATTCACCGTTACCTATCCTTCAAGTTTTATGTTGGTCGCCAGCATGAATCCGAGTCCATCAGGATATTTTAATGATCCGGGCGCGCCGGTAACTTCCTCACCTATGGAAATGCAACGATACCTGGGGAAAATTAGCGGACCATTACTTGACAGGATAGATATTCACATAGAAGTAACCCCCGTGCCTTTTGATAAATTAAGTGAAGAGCGAAGAGGTGAGAGCAGTGTCGCGATTAGGAAGCGGGTGACCTCGGCCAGGGAAATTCAATCTAACAGGTTTAAAGAAGTAGATCATATTCATTATAATGCCCAAATGGGCCCCAAACAGATAAGAGAATTTTGCAAGCTTGATGAAAGCTCAAAGCAGTTGTTGAAAACGGCGATGGAAAGACTTAATTTATCTGCCAGGGCATACGACAGGATTCTCAAAGTTTCCAGAAGCATCGCCGATCTGGAAAAAAGTGAAGCTATTAAAGGAGATCATCTAAGCGAAGCGATTCAATATAGAAGTCTGGATAGGGAAGGTTGGTTGGCTTAAATATCTTGAGCTTTAATTAACTAAACCTACGTTGCTTTTTTATATTTTTGAGAATGAACTCATCCTGACTTTTTATGTTTAACCGAAAATGTGATAAAATTAGTCCAAATGAGACACTTTTTCAAAGGCATAGCATCGCTACGCATTAAAAAAGTAACGAAATATGGGCAAATTTTAGCCGTTTTTTAGGAAATAGAAAAAATCAGGATGAGTTCAATACCAATAAATACCAATCTGGAATTTCTGAATAAAAATTTTTCAGAAACCAACAACCTAAACGAATGAAAAAAATATTTCTAATCCTTCTCAGTATTGCTATTTTTTCATGCAAAGGCGATCAAACAGAGGAAACGAATGCTAGCGAGACTACAACCGATAGTCTGAATACTGAAGACTTTATTCCTGAATCACTGAAAAATGAGGAACAAATGGTTTTAAACCTGGAAGAGGCAAATAACCTGATAACTTTACCACTTAATTGCGTGAATACCGAATATCCTAACAAACTAGGACAAACTTTGGAAAATAAAGAGGCCATGGGAGAGCCACATGAGCTGCATCCTGCATTTTATGGTTGCTTTGACTGGCATTCTTCGGTACATGCCCACTGGTCTATGGTAAGTTTGCTAAAGCAATTTCCAGATATAGAGAAAAAAGAAGCGGTTCGAGAGAGTTTAAAAAACTCCCTGAGCGCTGAAAATATTCAGGCAGAGATTGATTATTTTAAAAGGGAGGAAAGCGGTTCTTACGAACGTACCTATGGCTGGGCTTGGTTGCTTAAACTTTCAGAAGAACTTAAAACCTGGCAAGATCCTTTGGGAAAAGAATTAGCTCAAAATCTACAGCCGTTAACAGATTTGATCGTCAATAAATATATGGAGTTTCTGCCTAAATTGAATTACCCAATTAGGGTAGGGGAACATACAAATACTGCGTTTGGGCTTAGTTTTGCTTATGATTATGCTGAAACTGCCGGAAATCAGGAACTTTTGGATCTTGTAAAGAAAAGAGCTCAGGATTTTTATTTGAAAGATGATGATTGTCCGGTTTCCTGGGAACCAAGTGGATATGATTTCTTATCACCATGCCTTGCTGAAATTGATATAATGAGAAGGGTGCTTCCTAAAAATGCATTCAGCCTTTGGATAGACGATTTTATGCCTCAGTTAAAAAATGAAGATTTTGAAATGGAAGTTGGTGAAGTTTCAGACCGCACCGATGGGAAATTAGTACATCTTGACGGACTCAACTTTAGCAGAGCCTGGGTTTTTTATGGTCTAGCCAACGAATATCCTGATACTTTTGCACATCTTACTGGACTTGCCAACGAACATATGGCATATTCTTCTCCAAATGTGGTAGGAGATAGTTATGAAGGTAGCCACTGGCTGGGAACTTTCGTGATTTATGCGTTAAAAGAATCTGGGAATAAGCCAAAGGCTTGAAAAATTTCTTAAAAAATTTAG
>CAXGBX010000067.1:0-8866 GCA_964008195.1 uncultured Flavobacteriaceae bacterium | reverse complement strand
TCACAATCTCGCTTAATTTCGGGCTTAAGAAGTTTTTTTGGTTATCTCCTTTTCGAGGATTACAGAAAAGATAATCCGCTGGATTTGATGGAGTCCCCAAAAATTGGAAGGAAGTTGCCAGATACTATTTCAATTGCTGAAGTAGATAAAATTATCGCGGCTATAGATTTGAGTAAAAACGAAGGTGAGCGAAATAGGGCAATTATTGAAACCCTGTATGGTTGCGGATTAAGGGTTTCAGAATTAACCGATCTCAAAATATCAGACCTGTTCTTTAAAGAAGGATTTATTAAGGTTACCGGAAAGGGCGATAAGCAGCGTTTTGTTCCAATTTCTGAATACACCATTAAATTCATAAATATCTATCGCAACGAGATTCGAAATCATCAAAAAATAAAACCCGAGGCAACAGATACACTTTTTCTTAACCGAAGAGGAAATAAACTTACCAGGGCCATGATTTTCACGATTGTAAAGAAGCTGACTGAAGTTGCTGGCATCAGAAAAAAAATAAGTCCGCACACCTTTAGGCATTCTTTTGCTACCCACCTTTTAGAAAATGGAGCCGATTTAAGAGCGATACAACAAATGCTAGGTCATGAAAGCATTACTACCACCGAAGTTTATGTTCATGTAGACAGATCTCATCTAAGACAGGTAATGGAGCAGTTTCATCCCAGGAAATAGAATATTAAAATTCTGCTAAACCAACTCCATTCTTTTTTCGAAGGCGTTTGAATGCTTAAATTCATAAAAAATTGAATTATGAAGCAACTAAAATTTAGAAATGGTGACACTATGGATGCCATAGGTCTTGGTACCTGGAAATCGGAAAAAGGAAAAGTTACTGAAGCAGTTAAGATTGCGCTTAATAACGGCTATAAACATATAGATTGTGCTGCGACCTATGGAAATGAAGCTGAAGTTGGAGAGGCATTTTCAGAAGTATTTAAAAATGGAAAAGTAAAAAGAGAAGATATTTGGGTTACCTCTAAATTATGGAACAATGCGCACAAAAAAGAAGATGTAATTCCAGCCTTAAAGCAAACCTTAAAAGATTTGCAACTGGATTATTTGGATTTGTATCTTATTCATTGGCCCGTGGCATTTAAGCCTAATGTTTCTGCGCCGGAAAAAGCTGAAGATTTTCTTTCTCTAAATGAAGTTCCATTGACTGAAACCTGGAATGAAATGCTAAAAGCTAAAGAGCAGGGGCTGGTAAAACATATTGGAGTATCAAATTTCAGCATAGAAAAGCTGAAAGAATTAATGACAGAGACAGATCATACTCCTGAAATGAACCAGGTAGAACTTCATCCTTACTTACAGCAAAATAAGTTGCTTGAGTTCTGCAGTAAGAATGGTATTAATGTAACCGCATATTCACCTTTGGGCAGCGGAGACAGGCCAGATGAAATGAAAGCTGCAGATGAACCATCTTTATTGGAAAATCCAACTATAGAGAAAATTGCCAAAAAACATGGTGCTTCAACCGGACAAATCCTGATAAAATGGAGTGAACAGAGAGGTACTGCTGTAATTCCTAAATCTACCAATGAAGGCCGAATCAAGGATAATATCATGAGCGCCGGGTATCAATTGGATGAGGAAGATATGAAGCAAATCGCAGATCTGGATTATCATTTTAGATATGTGAATGGAAAATTCTTTGAACTGGACGGCAACTCTTATAAAAATGTTTTCGATGATTAATTATTATCGTGTCATTTTGACCAACGGGAGAAATCTATAGATTACAGATTTCTCTTTTCGTTGTGCTACATTCGAAATGAAAAAAGTGAAATTCAGGATATACAATCATCACAAAAAAAGCCGTTCTCATCGAACGGCCTTTTTATTTTATAATCCCTGCAATTTTTATTTCGCTACGTTAACAGCTCTGGTTTCACGAATTACCGTAATCTTCACCTGACCGGGATAAGTCATATCTGTCTGGATTTTCTGTGAGATCTCAAACGAAAGGTTTGCAGCCTTTTCATCAGAAACTTTTTCACTTTCTACAATGACCCTTAATTCTCTACCTGCCTGGATCGCATAGGCTTTCTTAACTCCACCGAATCCAAAGGCAATATCTTCAAGATCTTTCAATCTCTGGATATAAGAATCAAGAACCTGTCTTCTCGCGCCCGGCCTGGCCCCGCTAATCGCATCACAAACCTGAACGATTGGAGATAACAATGAATTCATCTCGATTTCGTCATGGTGAGCACCAATGGCGTTACATACTTCAGGTTTCTCACCATGTTTCTCCGCCCATTGCATACCAAGAATAGCGTGAGGTACTTCTGTTTCTGTTTCCGGTACTTTTCCGATATCGTGGAGTAATCCAGCTCGTTTTGCCAGTTTCGGGTTCAATCCTAATTCTGCAGCCATTACGCCGCACAGCTTAGCAACTTCTCTGGAGTGCTGTAATAAGTTCTGACCGTAAGAGGAACGATACTTCATTCTACCTACCATTTTGATCAATTCTGGCTGTAAACCATGAATTCCAAGATCAATAACCGTCCTTTTTCCTATATCTATAATCTCTTCTTCTATTTGTTTACGAGTCTTTTTCACTACTTCCTCAATACGGGCAGGGTGAATTCGACCATCAGTCACCAGTTTATGTAATGATAACCTTGCAACTTCTCTTCTCACAGAATCAAAACAGCTCAAAATAATCGCCTCTGGGGTATCATCTACGATGATCTCTACTCCGGTAGCAGCTTCCAGTGCCCGAATGTTTCTACCTTCCCGACCAATAATTCTACCTTTAACATCATCACTTTCCAGGTTGAATACAGAAACGCAATTTTCAATCGCTTCTTCAGTACCTATTCTCTGTATGGTATTAATGATAATTTTTCTAGCCTCTTGCTGAGCAGTAAGTTTTGCTTCTTCTACCGTATCCTGAATTAGCGACATCGCATCGGTTTTAGCCGCATCTTTTAACGACTCGATAAGCTGGGATTTAGCATCTTCAGCAGAAAGACCTGAAATTACTTCTAGTTGCTGAACTTTACTATTGTGCAGCCTGTCTATCTCTTCCTGTTTCTTTTCAAGGAACTCCAATCTGTGATCATAATCTGCAACTTTCTCCTCGAGGTCTTTGTTTAGTTTTTTATTCTTACCTAATTCATTGGAAACATGGGATTCTTTATCCTTAATCCTTTTTTCAGCATCATTAATCTTCTTATCGCGGGAAAGGATTACTTTTTCATGTTCTGACTTTAATTCGATAAATTTTTCCTTCGCCTGAAGAATTTTATCCTTTTTAATGCTCTCCCCTTCTGCCTTAGCTTCTTTTACAATACTGCTGGCTTCCTTTTTAGCACTAGAGATCGTATTGGATGCCTGTTTCTTTTCAAGCATTTTAGCAATTGCAAACCCCAGTGCCAAACCTACCACTGCGGCAATAATTATAGTTAGTATTTCCATTCGTTATTATTTAGTGTATATATAAAAAAAGCCTGTATTAGTTGGGTTTTGTATTAAACTCCATAAAATCAAGTTTAGGGTTAACAGATTGATCAAGAATCCGCTCTCCCGAAAGGGACACGGCACGCTTTTACAACCTAGACTCACCCTCTTTAAAGAATTCGTGTTGAGTTTATCAAAAAAGCACTAATACAGGCAGTAACCTTTATTATTATTTAAAGAACTTAAGAGGTTAAATGTTGCTGCAGCAAGTCGTTAAGTGACCTTAACTTCTCTTCTGCTTCAAGCATTTCACTCGAACTATCAATATTTTTCTGTTCGGTTTGGGCAGCGAACTGCAATGCGCACATTGCCAGAACATCCTGTTTATCCCTAACCGCATAATTTTGCTCAAATTGTTTGATCATCGCCTCGATCTTTTTCGCTGCCTTGCGCAAACCTTCTTCCTGGCTAGGCTGAATAGTTAGCGGATAGACACGGTCTGCAATCGATATTTTGATCTTCAATTTATCTTCCATGATATCAAATTATTCAGATAACTGAACAATACAATGATCAATCTCCCTGATCAAACTATTTATCTTGAGTTTCGTTTCTCTTTTATGGTCGGTACTGCCAAGCATCGCGTTCGCAGCTTTTAAGGTCTGAACCTGCTCCTGGGAAGATTGTAAATCCCCCTCGAGTTTATCATATTCAGCTCTCACAGAGGTCAATTCCGCCTGAAGAGATTCATTTTCCTGTTTCATAACATCAAATTTATGAAGCAGTTTACTGATTCTATTCTCAAGGTTATCAACTATTTCTGTAATTTCACTCATAAGCTCTAAAACCGATGTGAACCCTTACAAAGTTAACATACGCTTTGAAATATCCCAATACTTTTTCAGCTGTTTTAAAATAATAATCAACAATCCCGATAATTCTCTGTAATCAAGGCCTTTAATTTTGACATAAGTTTGATTAACTTTGCCCCAGGTTTAAATTTGAATACCCCTAGATTTATGAAGCGAGCTACAAGCCTACTATTCCTAATATTATTTTCAACATTACAAGCGCAGAATTCATTACCGCAGGATTACTTTAATAATCCACTGGACGTACCTATTGTCCTTGCAGGAACTTTTGGTGAATTAAGATCTAACCACTTTCATAGCGGTTTAGATATTAAAACACAGCAGCGCGAAGGCCTGGGGGTAAAAGCATCGGCAGCAGGATATATAAGCAGAATTAATATTCAGCATTATGGCTACGGAAAAGCCCTGTACATTCAGCATCCAAATGGATACACCACGGTATACGGCCACCTTCAGAAACTTGCACCAAAGCTTAAAGAATATATAAGAAAGCATCAATATGGGAAGGAATCTTATGAAGTAGAACTTTTCCCCGAAGCCGGCGAACTGGCAGTGGAACAAGGTGAATTAATTGCTTATAGCGGAAATACCGGAGGCAGCGGTGGCCCGCATTTACATTTTGAAATACGTGACGGTAGCCAGCGACCCATGAATGCACAAATGTTTGGTCTGGATGTACCTGATAGCAGAAAACCCATGGTTCAGGGCCTATTTGCCTACCCACTTGGAGAAGATGCGCATGTTAATAATTCACAGCAGCGTCAGAAATTAAATTTAATTCCATTGAACGACGGAACTTTTACTGTAAATCAGGTTGAAGCTTGTGGTGAAATAGGCTTCGGTATTTCTACTGTAGATCAGTTAGATGGCGCTTACAATCATAATGGCGTTTTTAAAATTGAGACAAACCTTAATGGAGATAAGATTTTTGAATTGAATTTTGAGAAATTTTCATTTGCTGAATCCAGACATTTAAATCAATTGATCGATTATGAGTACTACGCCAATAATAAAAGTCGTATTCAGAAGCTATTTAGAACGCCAAATAATCCATTGAGCATCTACGGAAATCTTACCAACGAAGGAAAATTAAATGTAAAAGACAGTCTGGACTATCAATACACCATCAGGGTGACAGATTATAAAGGCAATGAAAAAGTAGTTAGAATACCCATAAAAGGCCAAATTAGTGATAGAATACAAAAAAAGGAAAAAGTCGAAACCGAATATTTGGCAACGGCACAAAACGGACTTTCAGCTAAAGGAGAAAACATAGATGTTTACATTCCCGGCGGAAGTCTATATGATGACGCTTATCTGGATATCAATTTTTCAGATGATATGGTTAGAATACACAGAGATGAAATTCCTGTTCACAAGAATTTTACCATAGGCTTTGATGTAAGCGAATATTCCGAAGAAGATAAAGATAAATTGTTTATTGCCAGGATCTCAGATAATGGAAGGCCCAATTATTCTACCACCTATAAAAAGGGGAATAGATTCACCACCGGCACCCGAACCTTCGGTAATTATAAACTAGCAAAAGACACTACAGCTCCCAGAGTAAGCCCTGTAAACTTCTATGATGGGCAATGGATTTCGGGCAACGAGACGCTAAAAGTCAAAATATCTGATGATCTTTCAGGAATTGATGCTTACCGGGCAACTGTAAATGGAAAGTTCATATTAATGGAGTATGAGTACAAAAATAATACTCTTACCCATTATTTTTCAGATGATGTGCTAACAGAAACTGAGAATAACCTGAAGGTGATCGTTACCGATAATGTAGGAAATACAAATACATATACCGCTAAGTTCTTTAGGAAGTAGATTTACATCCTCCGGAGCTTGCTTAAGCAAGGATGTTAAACATTCGATTAAGATGAAATAAAGTTTGGTGCGGTAATTAATTTAATTCCTTTCCGGTCTTAATCGGCCCTTCAGCACTAAAACAACACCTACACCAGCTAATAAGCCGGCAGAAAAATTTACCCACATCCCTTTGTACAAATATGCTATGAGTATAGCTAGGGATAAGAGTAAAGCGCCTAAAATTCGATGTTGGGTTTTAGTTAATTTCATCTCTAATTGTCAATATACTCTTTAAGCGTTTTGATGACGTAATCTATCTCTTCTTTCGTATTAAATCTCGAAAATGAAAATCTCAAAGAAGGTTTTTTTAGATTTTCTTCGGAACAAAAAGCATTTAAAACATGTGAACCTTTGTCGCTCCCACTCTGGCAGGCACTACCTTTAGAACAGGCAATTCCTTTTAAATCCAACTGAAATAATAACATCAAAGCTTTTTCAGAAGTTACCGGAAGACAAACGTTTATAAGTGTATAAGTACTTTTCTCATAATTTTCACACTCACCATTAAAACTTACCCCGGGAATTTCAGTTTTAAGCCCTTCTATAAAATACTTTTTAAGAGAAAGAGTATATTCTTTTTCTTCTTCAAGATTCTCATAGGCAAGCTTTAGAGATTCCTCCAATCCAACAATATTATGTACCCCTTCAGTTCCTGCACGATGTCCACGCTCCTGCTCTCCTCCAAAAATAAGTGGCTTTAAACCTGAATTCTTTCTAATAAATGCAAATCCAATACCTTTTGGTCCGTGGAATTTATGCGCACTCACCGCGGTAAAATCTACCGGTATATCATTAAGATCTAATTCAAAATGACCAATAGATTGCACCGTATCTGAATGAAAAAGTGCCTTATGGGATTTTACCAGTTCGGCAGTTTTCTTAAGATCTATCATGTTACCAATCTCGTTGTTCACATGCATCAAACTAACCAGGGTCTTCTTATCAGAATTTTTCAGCCTGTTCTCAAGGTCTGAAAGGTCGACATTCCCTTTAGAATCGAGGTTAACATATTCGACTTCGACATTAAAACAATCTTTTAACTGATCTACCGTATAAAGAACCGCATGATGTTCAATTCGGGAAGTTATGATTCGTTGTACACCAAGGTCCCGGACTGCGGAATTTAAAGCAAGGTTATCTGCTTCGGTTCCTCCAGAGGTAAAAACAATTTCTGAAGCTTTTACATTTAAAATCCCCGCCACAGTTTTTCTGGCCTTTTCTACCAGGGATTTAGAAGATCTGCCAAAACTATGGGTAGATGAAGGATTTCCATAATTTTCTTTTAAAACGCGGGCCATTTTATCGACCACTTCCTCCCTTAACTGGGTAGTAGCTGCTGAATCAAAATAAACATTTTCCATGCTGGCAAAATTAACGGAATTAAAATAATTTCCTACTTCTCTTCCTTATAAGTTTGATTCCATTATTTTTGTTGAAAAAGCATTTTGATGAGACGTGTATTATTCGGTTTATTTTCTCTCGTACTACTAAACTCCTGTGACGACGGAGAGATCATTGTAACAGATTTTGATTTTGACGATAGTAGCATCCAGTTTTGTGAGGGGCCCAATAAAAATGTTTTTTACGCCATCAATAATGACGGTATCTTTGAATCTATCTCCCTGGAATTTTCCGACAGCCAGTTATCTATAGATGAAAATGGGAATTTGATACCACCAGATCCTATAAACGAAGAAATCAGCTTCCCACTGGATGATCAAAATGATAGAATCGTATATAGACTTTATACCGGTGAAATTCCAACGGGAGCCAATAATTATTTCTGTAATGTAGTGCCACCAAGCTCCCCGAATGTAGTGGAAGAATGGATTAGTGGCAGTGGCGCTACCGCAAGGATTACAGGTAGGTTTACCGATGAAAGAGGAGATGCAGATCCCGATGGTGATGGTCTTTTAAATAATGAAGAAGAATGGGACTCGAATGGAGTAGCTCACCAGGATACGGATAATGATGGTATTCCCGATTATTTAGATGTTGATGATGACGGGGATAATGTGGAAACTGATATTGAACTTACAAACGGAAGTGACGATCCAGTTAATGATGATGGTTTGAGAGATACTGATGGAGACGGAATTCCAAATTATCTGGATCCTGACGATGACGGCGATGGTGTACCAACCCGATTAGAGGTTGAGGAAGGTGATGAAGACAACCCTGTAGCTTTTTCCAGTACTGGCGATGGAGTAGCTAACTATTTAAATGATGAGCAAAGAGAAAGATTGGAACATGATGAATATATTCCTAATAACGTAACCAGAACTTTCGGTTTTCAGATATTGATTGATAATCTTCAATTAAGCCAAACTGTTTCCGGGGCTACACAGCGCTTTGGCGAAACTTATGTTTTTGGAACTTACAACGGTGGAAGTAACAGGGAGACTTTATGTCGTGACCAGGATCCAGATTGTGGTGAACCTGAAGAAACCGAGGAGGAAGAAACCGAAGAACCTAACTAAGGGTTTTGAAGTATATAAACTTCGGTGGCTCCAAGACCGTATTTTTGATAATTGGCATCATAGAATTTAATATTGGCATACCTACCCAATAAATATTCCAGTTCCATTTTAAGTACTCCTTCGCCCACACCATGAATAAATACAATTTTCTGAATTCTCTTTCTCATGGCAAACTCCAGTTTATGTCTAGCCGTATCCAATTGTAAATTGAGC
>CAXGBX010000066.1:0-8904 GCA_964008195.1 uncultured Flavobacteriaceae bacterium | reverse complement strand
TCTCAAATCTGAATGAATAATAAGATAAAGCGCGTGTTTATGGTGCTTCCTGTAAGAGATATAATAACCGATATCATGCATTAAAGCAGCATATTCTAGCAATTCTCTGTCCCGCTCCTCCAGCTGCAATTCAGGTTTAAATTCATCAAATAATTGCAGCGCCATGGAAGCAACATGAGCAGAGTGTGCCTCCATCCAGTTACATTTACGCAGTAATTCATAAATACTCCGTTTACGCGGTTCCGGAAAGTTCGCTACCAGGTCCAGTTTTGGACGTTCTTGCTTTATAAAATTCAGGATCATCCCGTCCCTTAGAGCAGCTTCAGAAATTCTGATATTTTCAATATTGAATTTTTTTACCAGGTACTTTACCAGTACCATTCCGGGGTTGATGATATTTATCCGTTTTTCATCCAGCTCGCTAATCTTCTTTCGCTCTTTTTTATCGAGGATAATGAAATCTTTATAAAGGGATTTGAATTCTGAAGTAGGGAAGCTAAGCTCATTTAAACTCAACTTTGCCGTTAAAGAGTTTCTCTTTGCCACCATCGCTCCAATATTTTCCATAGTTCCGGAAGAACCTATCATGGTTTTTATATTGTGTTCCTTGATGATCTGTCCAATTTCTTTCAGTTCTTTTTTATAATGTTTCCTAAGCGCCTTGATCTCATCTTTAATAATGGGATCTGTCTGCACAAATTTTGCCGCCATCCTGGCAACACCCAGTTTCAGGCTTTTTCGATATAAAAACTCCTGGTTGTTCCCAATAATGAATTCAACACTTCCCCCACCAATATCCACCATCAGTACCATCTCATCATCCAGGGAAATACTATGTCTAATAGCAAGACCAATGAGTTCGGCTTCCATCTGCCCGGGAATGGCCCTGGCTTGAATCCCAATTTCATCTTTCACCCGCTGGATAAAGTCACCTCCATTCTTTGCTTCCCTGATTGCGCTGGTGGCAAAAGCGAGTATTTCTTCTACTTGCTGACTATCACACAGAAATTTGATCCTTTTCATTGCATCCAAACCTCGTTGCATCGCTTCATCACTTAAATGGTTGTCCATACCCTTTTCAGCAAGGATCACCATTTCCTTTAATTTATCAATCGTCCTAAAACTACCATCAGGATAGATATCTACCAGCACTGCATGGAACGAATTGGTTCCAAGGTCTATGGCTGCAATACGTTTGGTGGAGGTTTCAGTTTTATTATCCATTTTGGGAGTTTTCAGGTTAGGATTTTGATTTATTCATTCAATTTACTGAAAATACCCATGGACTCTTATAAGGTTTTGTGAAAACAATCATTAATAGTCAGATAGTTGCGATTATAGTGGAGATCGCATCACTTCGTTCGCGATGACGTTGCTAAGAAGTTGTCACTCCGAGTGCAACGAAGCAGTTTCAGGTTGTCACACCGAACGCAGTCGAAGTGTGGATTCTCAGCCTTCAAAATATCAAAATGATAAATTTTAATTCCGCAGAACTTTTTAAGCTACAGGGTTTTATAGATTCAGAAAAAGACTTACTTTTGCAGCCAAATTTTTAAGCAAATGAAGGCGGTCCACGAAGGACTTGACAACATTTGTTCAATTAAATTAAGATTACAAATGAAATCAATTACGATCAACGGATCTAAAAGAGAAAGCGTAGGCAAGAAGGCAACGAAAGCTCTACGTAATGCTGGACAGGTTCCTTGCGTATTGTACGGGGTAGAAGGTGATCCACTACACTTTGCAGCAGAGGAAATATCATTCAAGAATTTAGTGTACACGCCAGATGTACACACAGTAAAAATTAAACTGGAAAGTGGAGAGTCTTACGACGCTATTCTACAGGACATTCAATTTCATCCTGTAACAGACGCAATTCTGCACATAGACTTCTATCAGATCTTTGGTGACAAACCAATTACTATGGAAATCCCAATTCACACCGAAGGTGTTGCAAGAGGGGTTAAGAACGGTGGTGTATTAAGATACAACCTACGTCGTCTTAAAGTAAGAGGATTGCCAGGAGATCTTCCAGATTACATCGTAGCGAATGTGACTAAACTTAAAATTGGTCAGAAGCTTTATGTAACTGGAGTAGATAGCAAGGATTTTGTAATCCAGCATCCAGATAACACTGTAATTTGTCAGGTAAGAACTTCTCGTAACCTTGTAGAACTAGAGGATGATGAAGAAGACGAAGATGAAGTAGCAGCAGATGAAGTACCAGCAACTGAAGTTGATGATCAGGCAGCTGTAAAAGAAGGTGAAGGTAAAGAGTAAGCTTCTTTAAATATACTTAAAAGCATTCCTTTCGGTTAAACCCGATTTCGGAATGCTTTTTTATTTAGTCTCATAATTAAAAATTTTTAAAAGTTAAAACACGTCATTCTGAATTTATTTCAGGGTTTTATCAGGTTAAAATTCAGTCTGGAGATTCCTCCTGCCGTCGGAATGACAATCACTTGTCATTCAGAACGAAGCAATAGCGAAGCGAAGAATCTGTTGTGCTGCAAAGAGATTTCTCCTGCTGCCGGAAATGAAAATCATTTGTCATTCAGAGCGAAGCGAAGAATCTTTTAATAGGGAAGTTTTTCCAACAGAGAAACCTCCTTTCGGCAGAATGACCTTTAAATTATTTTTGAGACAACTCTATTCTCTCGCAAAGCGGGGAAATGTAAAAGTCGGAACCGTTTTATTAAAGTTCCGGATGAGATAAAATTAAAACTTCGGTTTTGTTTTTTCTGATTTAAAAAGTATCTGATTAATTTTATCTTTACCAAAACACTAATTGGATGCTCTCATTCTTCGGAAGAATTTTAGGAAAGAAAGAAACCGGGGAGAACATAGATCCCATGAAGAAATTTTTGATTGTTGGCCTTGGAAATATTGGCCCTAAATATGAAAATACCAGGCACAATATCGGCTTTAAGATTTTAGATGAACTTGCCCGCGAAAAAGAAGTAACATTTGAAACCCAAAAACTGGGAGATGTGGCAAGTTTTAAATATAAAGGCAGAACCTTCGTGTTGCTCAAACCCAGCACCTACATGAATTTAAGCGGGAAAGCCGTGAATTACTGGATGCAGAAAGAAAAAATCAACCTGGAAAACCTATTGGTGGTAACAGATGATTTAAACCTTTCTTTTGGAACGTTGAGGTTGAAAACAAAGGGAAGTGATGGTGGTCATAATGGGTTGAAAGATATTCAGGCGCAATTAAATACTACAAAATATAACCGTTTTAGATTTGGGATAAGCGACGAATTTTCTAAAGGAAATCAGGTAGATTATGTGTTGGGAGAATGGGATGAAGATGAAAAAAGTAAAATGGCTGAACGTTTAAAAACAGCATCTGAATTGATACAATCTTTTGGAACCGCCGGAGTTTCCAACACTATGAACACATTTAACGGAAAATAGCAGAATTTGAAAGAGCATAAAGGAGCAAACTCATTTATAAGTGAACGCCAGACGGTAGTTACTATTGGTACTTTTGACGGGGTGCATGCAGGCCACAGAAGTATCATTGAGCGCCTGGTAAATTCTGCAAATGCAAATAATCTTGATTCCGTAGTACTTACATTTTTTCCACATCCAAGGATGGTGTTGCAGAAGGAAAGCGGACTTCAGCTTATAAATACCATAGAGGAACGTAAAAAATTGCTTGAACAAACCGGAATAGATCATCTCGTGATCCATCCTTTTACACACCAGTTTTCAAGACTTACAGCTCTTGAATTTGTTCGGGATATTCTTGTTAATAAACTAAAAGCTAAAAAGATCATTATTGGCTACGATCATAGATTTGGCCGCAATCGTACGGCAGATATCAACGATTTAAAACAATTCGGAAAAGACTTTGATTTTGAAGTTGAAGAGATTTCCCAGCAGGATGTAGAAAAGGTGGCGGTAAGTTCTACAAAGATCAGGAATGCACTTCTGGAAGGTCGGGTGGAAAGGGCGAATTTATATCTAAAATCTTCTTTTACGCTTAATGGGGCTATTGTAAAAGGTCGCGGTATAGGCAAAGAACTTGGTTTTCCTACTGCAAATCTTGAAATTACAGAGGATTATAAACTCATTCCTAAAAATGGGGTGTATGTGGTGCGAACAAAGATTGATGGGGCAAGTGTAAATGGGATGATGAATATTGGTACCAACCCAACTGTGGGAGGAAAAGAGAAAACCATAGAATCGTACTTTTTTAATTTGGATAAAGACCTTTATGGTAAACAGTTAGAGATAGAACTGCTGGTTAGAATACGTGATGAAAAGAAATTTACTTCCGTAGACGATCTTAAAATCGCGATGAAACAGGACCAGGCCTTTTCAAAACAATATTTAAAAGATAACCATGCTTAACAGGTGGCTTTTTAAACAGGTCGATAACTCTGCGCTGGTAGTTTTTCGTGCGCTTTTTGGTTTTTTGATCGCTATAGAAGCCTTTGGAGCTATTTTTACCGGCTGGATACGTAGAACGCTCATGGAGCCGGAATTCACTTTTAATTTTATTGGTTTTGAATTCTTACAACCGCTCCCGGGTTACGGAATGCTCTGGTACTACGGGATCATGGGTGTTTTCGGGATCTTTGTGATGCTTGGGTACAGGTACCGATTGAGTATTATTTGTTACGGAATTATGTGGTCTGCCGTTTATCTAATGCAAAAATCTTCATACAATAACCATTACTATTTATTGATGTTATTGTGCTTTATCATGAGCTTTTTGCCGGCTCACCGGTGGTTTTCCCTGGATGCGAAAATAAAACCTGAAATTAGTAAAATTTCCATGCCACGCTGGGTCTGGGTGGTAATCGTATTGCAACTTTGGATCGTCTATACCTATGCATCAGTAGCGAAATTGTACCCCGATTGGCTCGATGGAAGTTTTCCAGCCTTATTAATGAAATCCAAAGCCAATTACTGGCTGGTAGGGGAATTTTTGCAGCAAGGTTGGATTCGTTATGCCATTGCCTATTTCGGGTTGCTATTCGATTTATTGATCATTCCGCTATTACTCTGGAAAAGAACAAGGCTACCTGTATTTTTAATGGCAATTTTCTTTCATTTATTCAATAGTTTTATCTTTCATATTGGCATCTTTCCCTATATGTCACTGGCTTTCTGTATTTTCTTTTTTCCTTCGGAAAAGATCAATAAATGGTTTCTTCGGAATAAAAAGAAATATTATGATAAGGATGAAATTATCATCCCGCCTTACCGCAATTTCCTGATTGCCGCGATGGGAATATGGTTTGTAATTCAAATTTCTTTGCCTTTAAGGCACTGGTTTTTTCAGGATGATGTGCTCTGGACAGAAGAAGGCCATCGCCTAAGCTGGCGTATGATGTTACGTGGGAAAAGCGGAAGAATTGCTTTTAAGGTGGTGGAAAAGGGAACTTCAGATACCATTTATATTGATAAAAACGAGTACCTGTCCCGCAAACAACTGCTGGCAATTCCCACAAAACCTGACATGATCTGGCAATTCTCACAGCGTATTGAAGAAGAATATGCTGAAAAAGGAAAGCAGGTAGAAATCTATGCAGAAGGAAAAATCAGTGTAAACGGAGGCCCGTACAAACCGCTTATTGACCCTAAAGTAGATCTTGCCGCAGAAAAATGGCAGCATTTCCAACATCATGACTGGATTCTTCCCTCAAATTCAGAGTAATTATCTTCCGTCCTTTTGTTACATTTGCTGCCTAGAAAAAATTATCAACGGTAAACAAAAACGGCCTTATGTTACAGGTTTCAAATATTGCAGAACATAAAGAAGAATACATCAAAGCCCTTAAAAAGAGAAATTTTGATGCTTCAGATATTTTTGAACAGGTATTAAATCTGGATGAAACCAGAAGGTCTACCCAGGCGAAGCTAGATGACACGCTGGCTACTTCCAACAAAATGTCCAAGGAGATTGGAATGATGTTTAAAAACGGGGAGCATCAGAAGGCGAATGTACTCAAAGAAAAAACGGGAAAATTAAAGGAAGAGTCTAAGGAGCTTTCAGAAAAGCTTACATCTACTGTTGCCGAACTTCAGAATTTATTATACACGATCCCAAATATTCCACATGAGTCTGTTCCCGCTGGAATGAGCGAGGATGATAATGAAGAGGTCTATAAAGAAGGGGATATTCCAGTACTTGCCGAGGGATCGCTTCCTCACTGGGAACTTGCCAAAAAGTATGATATTATAGATTTTGAGCTGGGAAATAAAGTAACCGGGGCGGGCTTTCCTGTTTATAAAGGAAAAGGAGCGAGGCTTCAACGTGCTTTGATCACCTGGTTCCTGGATAAAGCTACAGAAGCAGGTTATACCGAATATCAATTGCCATTGATGGTGAACGAAGCTTCTGGTTTTGGAACAGGTCAGTTGCCAGATAAAGAGGGGCAGATGTACCATGTAACCGAGGATGACCTTTACTTGATTCCCACAGCTGAGGTACCTATGACGAATATGTTTCGCGATAATTTGATGAACGAAAAGGATTTTCCAATTCTTTGTACCGGGTATACTCCCTGTTTCAGGAGAGAAGCAGGATCGTATGGGGCTCATGTTCGTGGTCTGAATCGTTTACACCAGTTCGATAAAGTGGAAATTGTAAGATTGGAAACTCCCGAGAATTCTTATAAAGCATTAGATGGCATGGTAGACCACATTAAAGGATTGCTGAAAGAACTAAAATTACCTTATAGGATTTTAAGACTTTGTGGTGGTGACCTTGGGTTTACTGCAGCTCTGACTTTCGATTTTGAAGTATTTTCCACCGCTCAGGATCGCTGGCTGGAAATTAGTTCTGTTTCCAATTTTGAGAATTTCCAGGCAAATAGATTGAAATTAAGATTTAGAAATAAAGAAAATAACAAGGAACTTGCTCATACCCTTAATGGAAGTGCGTTGGCATTACCTCGTGTTCTGGCCGGAATCCTTGAAAACTATCAAACTGAAGAAGGTATAAAAGTACCTGAAGTATTAGTGCCTTATTGCGGTTTTGATATCATAGATTAATTTTTAGCTCAGCATACTAAAACAGCGCAAATGTTTATATTTACATATGCGCTGTTTTTTATTTATAGCTGTCTGGTTATGCGTTGGTTGGAACTTGCATGCGCAAAGTGAGCAACTGGCAAAGAATTTTTTTGACCAGGGAGAGTACGAAAAATCCCTGAAAATTTATCAGGAACTTTATAAAGGCAATCCGGCAAATCCAAACTTTTTTTATGGAGTGGTATCTGCATATCAGCAAATGGAGAATTTTCAGGATGCAGAAAGTTTATTACTGGATCGTCTCAATCGGTCGGCGAATAATCCTTCCATTTTAATTGAACTTGGTCATAATTATGAACTTCAGAATAAAGAAGGACAGGCGACCAGACTTTATGAGGAGGCGCTTCAATCTATAGAAGCCAGGCCTAATTATGCATACAGTATCGCCCGGGGTTTTGAGCAGTATAATTTATTGGAATATGCTGCGAAAGCTTATGAAAGAGCCATGGAAACTAATAGTGACCGAAATTATAGCCTTCAATTGGCACGTATTTATGGGGAGCAGGGAAAGATTGAGGAAATGTTTAGCAATTACCTTGATCTTATTGAAGATGATATGAAGTTTTATGGAATAGCAAATAGGGAATTTAACCGCTATATTTCTGAGGATTCTCAATCTGAAGCCAATATTATTTTCAGAAAATTATTGCTGAAAAGGCTACAGGAAGATCCCCAATTGCTTTACAACGAAATGCTAAGCTGGCTGTTTATTCAGCAGAAAGATTTTGATAAGGCTTTTGCCCAGGAGCGTGCTATTTTTAAGAGAGGAGAAAAATCCCTGCAGGGTATTTTAACGCTGGCGGTTCTGGCCAAAGAAGCTGAAAGTTATGATGTCGCAAAAGAAATTATAAGCTATGCTATTGAAGAATCTCCTTCCAGAACATTTAACCTACAAGCCAGGCATTTTCTCTTAAAAATTCAGTTAGAAACTGCAAAAGCTGAGGAATATTCAGCAGTAGAACAAAATTTTAAGTCACTATTAGAAGAATATTCATATGCTCCTGAAACACTGGATATTCAGGTAGATTATGCTAATTTCTTGGCTTTTAATCTTGATCAGAAAGAACAGGCGATTGAATTATTAAAAGTATTGGCAGAGGTCACTCCCGATAAGTTCAACCTGGCCAAGGTGAAAATGGCGATGGCAGATATTTTGGTAATTCAGGAGAAATTCAATGAAGCATTGATTTATTATTCTCAAATTCAGAATCTCGTAAAAAATGATGTGATTTCACAAAACGCTAGGTTTAAAGTAGCCAAAACCAGTTACTACAAAGGTGATTTTAAGTGGGCAAAAACACAGCTGGATATTTTAAAATCTTCCACTTCACAGTTAATTGCGAATGATGCCATGGAATTGAGCTTATTGATCAGCGATAATTCCCTGGAGGATTCTACCCAAACTGCTTTGAAAAAATTCGCTCATGCAGATCTACTGGCATTTCAGAAAAAGAATGCTGAAGCTATTAAAGCCCTGGATTCTATTCTTATTAATCACAAGGGAGAGAAAATCGAAGACGAAGCTTTGTTAAGTCAGGCGAAATTGTACGAAAAAGAGGAAGATTTTAAAAGTGCGGAAAAAAATTATCAGATCATCATCCATACTTTTAATGATGATATCCTCGCAGATAATGCACATTATTTTCTTGCAGAATTGTATGCCAATCAACTTCAGGATCCTGAAAAGGCAAAATCGCTTTACGAGCAAATTATCTTTAACTTTGCCGATAGTATTTATTTTGTGGAGGCCAGGAAGAAATTCAGAATGCTTCGCGGGGATACCATAGAGTAATTCCAAAATTTAAATTTTCAGAAATGATCATATACAACGTCACGATAAACGTTCAGGAAG
>CAXGBX010000065.1:0-9009 GCA_964008195.1 uncultured Flavobacteriaceae bacterium | reverse complement strand
AGTTGTAATTTCATTTCCAGAATTGATATCATATTGACCTAGAATACCATTACTGCCTGTAAGAGAAATGAAGTTATTTTCTATTTTTAAAATTTCAACTCCGGTAAAACCACTCACATTTAATTTTAATGCTACATCATTAGAAAACTCTCCATTATTTAATGAAGAAGAAGCTATGAATGCCCTATCTGGATTATCGTCTTCCCCATCATAGTATGCTCCAGTAAAATAAAGTTGATTACCACTTATCGAGATTGCATTAATATCTGCAAAAGGAGAGAGTATTCGATTTACAATACGCGGATTATATTCATCACTTATATCAATTATATCAATTCCTCCAAGATAATCTGCACCTTCCTTGGTATATGCGACATAGATAAAATTATTTTGAAAATCAACATCGGTGGCTCGTAAAACCTGCCCATTAATGCTTGGAGGATTTATAAAGGCAATCTGTTCAATTCCTATAAGATTATTTGAGTCTTGATTTCTTGAAAGTCCTACGGAAGTTACTCCAACCACACCCGCATTTGTAAAATCTAAGGATTTTGAAAGCTCGTTTTGGTCCGAATTGATCTGAAATCTTTCTTGTGCTTCTGGTTCAGTTACATCATTGGTACTATCTTTTTCACAAGCCATAAAAAATAAGGCCGTAAGAAGGCCCATTCCAAGTAATTTTTTATTCATAATATATCAGTTAAGTTTAGTATTTGGGTAGTTAAATTTAGTAATTAAACTGATATTATAAAGAGAAACTCGTTGAACTACAGGGCTTTTCGACAAAGTGTAAGATTAATCCGATAAGAAAATTCTTTCGCATAAAAAAGACCGGTTAAATTTAACCGGTCTTTAAGAATATTATAGGTTTAAAATCTATTTGATCTTCTCTGAGATATCTCTAAAATTTCCTTCAACGATAGCTTTTTTAGAGATATTTGCTTTCCCTAGCACTTCTATTGAACTATCATCTCCAAGAAATTTTAGGACTGCATTATGATGTAAATAAAAATCTCCTTTAATAAGAAGGTTACCTTCTACAACAAGGTGACCACCATAATTCACTTTTACATCACCATCAGTGATCATTTCACCACCAAGGTTAAAAGTCCCTTCATTATTGATTTTAACCTGATCAAGGACATTTACTGTTCCGCAAATGTTCAATTGATTACTAATAGAAATATTTTCAATATCAATTTCCCCATGGTAAGATTGAGGACTATCGTATACCGTCAAACTTTTGTTATCTCCTTCGTAATGAGCATACGTATCGCAATTTGCTAAAGCTCCCTGGAAGGCTCCCGGTTCATGCAAACGCCTTCCTGAACTGCCTTCAATGTAATAAGGCCCGTCATGCCACTTATTTACATCGTGTTTTTTTTCTTCCAGAGAATTTTGAATCTCATTGATTTCTTCCGGACTATCTGATGATACATTTGATTGGCAGGATGCGAATATAGCTGCAGCTGTAAAGGCAAGGCCTAAAATTTTTGATTTCATAAGTTTGGTCAATTAGTGATTTGGTGAAGCTAAAATACAACTAATTTCGACAACTTTTACAGAATATCCGTTGAAAGGGATAATTTTAGGGCGGTAATGAAATATGCGGGTAAGAAAATTCTTATTTAATCTAGCTTGTCTACTAATTTCTGAAAGATCTTTTTCGGATTTTTTCCTTCGTAGAGAATGGCATATACCGCATTGATAATGGGGGTTTTGGCTTTTTTTAATTTATTGATCTTATAAGCGCTTTCAGTTGCGTAATAGCCTTCGGCCACCATGCTCATCTCCATTTGTGCACTTTTAACTGTATAACCCTTACCAATCATATTTCCAAACATCCGGTTACGGCTAAAAACTGAATATCCTGTAACCAAAAGATCCCCCAGATAAGCTGAATCGTTTATATTACGCTTCATTTTATGAACCTTCTTAATGAATTTCTTCATTTCGCGAATGGCATTGCTCATAAGAACACTCTGGAAGTTATCGCCATAACCTAAACCGTGGGCAATTCCGGCAGCGATTGCATAAATATTTTTCAATACCGCAGCATACTCTGTACCTATAACATCATCACTAATTTTGCAAGTGATATAATCACTTCCAAGATAACCGGCAACAATCTCTGCCTTTTTCTCATCCTGGCAGGCAACTGTTAGATAAGAAAGTCTTTCTAAAGCAACTTCTTCTGCGTGGCATGGACCTGTTAGAACTCCAATATTCTCCATTGGAACATCGAAATATTCATTGAAATGTTCTCCTACAATTAAACTGGTTTCGGGAACAATTCCTTTTATAGCTGAAAAAACGATCTTATCTGTTAATGAAACCTTCAGAACATCTAATTCACGTTTTAAAAATGCAGATGGAATAGCAAAAATAATATAGTTTGAAGCCGCCACAGTTTCATTAATATCATTACTAAGATTCAACTGGTTAACGTCAAATTCAACCGAACTTAGATAGTTGGGGTTATGATCCTGCTTTTTTATATGTTCTATCGCATACACACTACGCATATACCAGTTAACCTGTTCCAGGTTTTCACATAACATCTTTACAATTGCAGTGGCCCAGCTACCACCGCCAATAACGCCAAAACTAGGAGCTTTATCCATAAAATTACATTCTCTTTTTCAAAAATAGTCAAATTTGGAAGTATTTAAAGTTTTTCGCTTTTAAACCTGCATATTATTGAGAATATTTCAAATAAATCATTAAAATAAACTTTAACATACACTATTCGCTACTAATACAATCTATCTAAAATCTCCCCGTTATCATTATGTCCTTTCTGTTTTTATCATTTCAGAATGGATATTTCTTAGTTTTTTTGGTTGGTTATTTAGTTGAAAAGACTGTTTCGCAAGAAGCGGTCTTTTTAATTAAAAGTATTTTTTTGAAAACTTTAGGATAGCTTAAAGCATCAGAACTGATTCACTTTTGTACATTTAAACAACTAACTATAAATCATTGAAATGGGTATATTTTCGTTTATTAAAGACGCAGGAAAAAAAATCTTCGGGATAGATAAATCTAAGTCTAAAGAGGTAGGAACAGATAATGAGGTGAAGGAAAATGAAAAAGCGTCAAGAAAATTAGAACAAACAATTAAAGATTTAAATTTAAAGGTTGAAAACCTGAAAATTCATATCGAAAATGATATGGCAGTGGTTTCAGGTAAAGCTTTAGACCAGGCAAACAGAGAAAAAATTATCCTGGTAGTTGGGAATTCTGAAGGTATCAGTCAGGTTGATGATAAGATGGACGTAGAAAATACCGAACCGGAAGCTGTATTTCATACGGTGGAGAGGGGTGATACTTTGAGTAAGATATCTAAAGAACATTATGGAGATCCAAACCAATATCCATTGATATTTGAGGCTAATAAACCAATGTTGCAGGATCCAGATAAAATTTATCCCGGGCAGGTGCTAAGAATACCGCCTATGGAAGCAAAAAGATAATATAAAACAAAAGACTGTTTAGAAATTTTGAGAATGTTACACTGAGAGCAGTCGACGTTCTAAAGCTTGTAGTTCCACAATGAAAAAAGTAGGATCAATCAGCTAAAAAAGAGTATTCAAAATAGGTTTTTAAACAGTCTTTTACCTATTTGTAAAAATTCATTTGATCAATATAATCCCAAACCTTTTCGTTCAGAAGAGGTTTTATATTTTTTGAACTCTTAATAGATTTTCTGATAAAAGTGGAGGAAATCTCAACAATAGGTGCAGCCACCCTGGTGATTTTGAGATGATCCTGATATTCTTCCGCAACCACACCCACAGCAATTCTTGGATAAACGTAGATCTCGTGATTCTCTATGATCACGTCTGAATTTTTCCATTTATGAAAACTTTTCAAATTGTCTTCACCCATGATCAAGCAAAAATCGTTGGTCGGGAATTTTTCCTGAAGATGCGCCAGCGTATTTACGGTATAATTTGGCTGAGGAAGATTAAATTCAATATTGCTCGGTTTTAATTTCTCATAACCTTCGCAGGCTTTATAGACCATTTCCAGCCTATGATGATTATCCAGCAGAGAACTTTTCTTCTTATGTGGATTGTGCGGAGTAACTACCAGCCAGATCTCCTCAAGATCTGAGTATTCAGCTATATGATTGGCGATAATAAGGTGACCGGTATGGATAGGATTAAATGTTCCAAAAAAGAGACCTACCTTTCTATTCATTCCTGAGGTTTTTCCGCGTCCACGTAATTAGCTACCAGATTGTAAGCTTCCTTCAGAGCTGTTCCAAGGTGATTGTTTTCAATGATAAAATCAAATTGTGGAGCGGTTGCCAGTTCAATAGATGCCTTTGCCACTCTCATACTAATTTTATCATCACTTTCGGTCTTGCGCTTTTTCAGGCGTATTTTTAATTCCTCAATACTGGGTGGTTTTACAAATACTGCCAGTGTACTTTCAGGATAAATATTCTTGATATCAAGGCCGCCAACAACATCTATATCAAAAATTACGTGCTTTCCTTTTTTCCAGATACGCTCTACTTCGCTTTTTAAGGTTCCGTAGAAGTTATCCCTATATACTTCTTCCCACTCCAGAAACTCATCATTTTTGATTTTCTGTTTAAAATCTTTTAGGGAAAGAAAATAATAATCCTGACCATTTACTTCATTTCCCCTGGGTTCCCTGGAAGTAGCGGAAATTGAAAAGTCCAGTTTTAATTCCTGTTGCTTTAATAAGTGACGTACTATCGTTGTTTTTCCCGATCCCGACGGGGCAGAGAATACGATAAGTTTCCCTTCGCTCATTTAGAGTACGTTTAGAATTTGTTCTTTTATTTTTTCCAGTTCATCTTTCATCTGCACTACTAATTGCTGCATAGGTGCATAATTAGATTTGCTCCCAATGGTATTGATCTCACGTCCTATTTCCTGGGAAATAAAAGCCAGTTTTCTACCGTTGGAATCTTTGGAATTTAATGTTTTCTGAAAATAGTCCAGGTGATTATCGAGTCTTACTTTTTCTTCGGTGATATCGAATTTTTCAATGTAGTAAACGATCTCCTGCTCAAAACGATTTTCATCTGCCTGTTCCTTAATTTCCTCAATGCCCTTACGAAGTCTTTCACGAACAGCATCAACCCTATCCGGATCAATACTAATCACTTCTTTTAATAATTTCTGAATATTGGAAATTCTAAGCTGTAGATCTTTTTCTAAAGCTTCTCCTTCATCGCTTCTGAAATTGTTAATTTCAACAAGTGCAGCCTTTACAGCTCCTTCAATAGCTTTAAACTCTTCATCGTCAATTTCATCCCTTTCCGTTTTAAGGGCATCGGGCATTTTAACGGCCATTTTCAGCAATTCGATTTCGCTGGCATTCACAATATCTCTTAGCTGATCCATGTAGTTTTTAACTACTTCAGTATTTAAATTGGTAGAGGTTTGTTCTCCGGTATATTCAACATAGATAGAAAGATCTACTTTTCCTCTGTTCAGGCTCCCGGAAATAATATTCCGAAGATCCAGCTCTTTTTCCCGATACTGAGAAGGAATGCGCGCATTCAGGTCAAAATTCTTACTGTTCAGAGATTTTAGCTCTACCGTAATTTTTTTATTGGGAATTTGAGTAAGACTTTTCCCAAAGCCTGTCATAGATTGAATCATGCCTGAATTTTAAATGCTTGCGCAAAGATAATCAATTCTATAGCATCTCCAATTAATACGTAGCTTGATAAAACGAATGAAACTACTGAAATTTAAAGGGATTCAATAAATTCCAGGGCGCGTTTTTCATGGTAATACGACGAAGATTTGGTCACGAAACCTACATGTCCGCCATAATTGGGCGTTTCCAGAAAAAGATTTTCCGAATTTTCAGCGATCTCATAAGGATAGCATTCTGGGGAGAGAAAACTATCATTTTTAGCACTTAGGATAAGAACGGGCCGGTTGATTTCAGATAGGAAATTTAGAGCACTCGTTTTTTCGTAATAGTCTGACGCATTTTTGTAACCGTGAGCTCTGGAAGTGTATAGGTCATCAATATCTCTTAAAGATTTACAGGCTGAAATTTGTTCTTTTTTAATATGTTCAGGAAATTTTTCAGCCCTGGCAAAAAGATGTTGTTTCAAATTCAGTTCAAAACGTTTTGAATAAACAAAATTACGCATTCGGTTTATCGCGCCAAGTGACCCCGAAAGATCACAAGGGACAGATATTCCAACAGCTCCAACGATATTATCCGGAAGGCTGCGGTTTTCGCCCAGGTATTTCAACAGCATATTGCCGCCAAGGCTAAAACCTACCAGGGCAATTTTAGAATATTTCTGTAAACTAAGAATATGGGTAATTACTTCGGCAATATCATCACTCGCACCGGCATGGTAACTTCGGAAAAAACGGTTGAGTTCCCCACTACAACCTCTAAAATTCATAGCAACGGCATCCCAATGATTTTTGTTAAATACCCGGGCCATCCCTTTCATATAAGGGCGGTCTGTATTTCCTGCCAGGCCATGCATAAGGATCACCAGTTTATTAGATTTAGTATTCGGGGTGTAGCTCCAGTCCAAGTCTATGAAATCACCATCGCTAAGTTCTATCCTTTCCCGTTCGTAAATAGGAATTTCAACTTTTCTAAGCTTGGCGGCATAGATAGTAGAAGCATCGGCATTTTTAAAAATTCCCTGCGGAATATAATTTCCCCTAACTAATGGCATCTCTAATTTTAATATAAACTTAGGTAAAATATAGTATGCACGCATAATATTTATTGCTAGTTTTGAATAAATTGAAGATTATGTACACAAAGAAATTTGAAGTAAGATGGAGCGATCTGGATGCTAACAGACATCTGGCAAATTCCGCATTTGTAAACTTTATGAGCCACACCCGTATGGGATTTTTGATGGAAAATGGATTTGGCCAGAAGCAACTTGCGCATTATAATATTGGTCCCATCGTTTTCTATGAACATATTTACTACTTCAAGGAAATTTTTGCCGGGAAACCGGTAACAGTAACTTTAGAAGTCAGCGGACTTTCTGAAGATGGAATGTATTTTGAATTTATTCATAAAATTTATGATGCAAAGGGTAGAAATTGTGCTATCTGCGAGATGATGGGGTCATGGATAGATCTGGAAGAAAGAAAGCTTACCACTTTACCGGAAGAGCTTTTTAAACAATTAAACAATTCCCCTAAAACCGAAGATTTCAGAATTCTTACAAAAGAAGATACCCGTAAGTTTGGTAAGAAACCACAAAATATTACTCCGGAAGAACTTAAAAACCTGTAAGTTCTTATGAGAAGTGAAGTTACTGAAGTCTGGTATGCATGTTATGGCTCCAACATTAGAGAAGAACGCTTTATGTGTTATATCAATGGCGGCACACCTCCCGGAGCTCTGAGAAATTTTACAGGATGTTCAGATAAATCTAAACCTAAAGACTCGAAACCTTTCAGAATAGATCATGAAATGTATTTTGCCAAGAAATCACCTACCTGGAATGGTGGCGGCATCTGTTTTTTAAATCCTGAAAAAGATTCTTCGGCAAACACGCTGAGCAGAACTTACCTGATCAATTCCAGTCAATTTATAGACCTGGTTAGGCAGGAATTAAAGTTTGAGGGAGAAATTGTAATAGACTTCGATGAATTGGTAGCGCAGGGACAGTATAATTGTATGACAGATGGGCGGTATGGTTTATTACTTTACCTGGGCGAAATTGAAGGTAAACCTGTGGTAAGTTTTACAAGTGAAATCTATTTAAAAGATGAAATAAATCCTCCAGATGAAACTTATTTGTCAACGATTATCAAAGGCTTACGGGAAATCTACAACCTTAACCAGTCAGAGATTTCAGGATATTTTAAAAATAAGTCAGGTATAAAAAGTTTTAAAATTCAGAATGAACTAATTGATTTGGTTCGGAAGAATTTTTAAGGTCAATTTTTAATAAATTTAGAATCAGAAACTTAAATTCTGAAGCTATGATTCAAAAATATATATTATTTATTTTCCTGTTTCTTCAATTTAGTGTCTTTGCACAAGAAAAACCAGAACCTAAGTTAATCGCTGAAGTAGAAGGTCTGGCTCATCCCGAGTCTATCGTCTATGATGAGACACGGGATAATCTTTATGTTTCTGTAATGGCTGATAAAGAAGAGGGTGATGGCAGTATCGCTATTGTATCTCCTGAAGGGCAAATTAAAAATGCTGAATTTGTCACCGGCCTAAATAATCCTAAGGGAATCGCTTTATACGAGAATAAACTCTACGTTTCTGATGTTACTTTTCTCTATGAAATTGATCTGGACAGCGGAAAAATTTTAAATAAGTATACCGGGGAAAACGCCAGGTCTCTTAACGATGTTGCCTTAGATCAGGAAGGGAATGTTTATGTTTCAGATATGGGAAATTCCTCGATTTATAAGCTTGATAGCGAAGGAAACTTTAAAGAATGGTTGAGCACTTCAGAATTACAAACACCAAACGGACTTCTATTTGATGAGGCTGATCTATATATCGCCGGATGGGCTAGTGATGCTACTAAAGATTCAGAGAATCCTATGGGTGGGTTCATGAAAATTGCCAATTCCAGTGACACCATAGAAAAGCTTACCGAAGAACTTGGTAATCTGGATGGGATTCAGAAATATGATGATGATTCATTTCTGGTTTCTGACTGGAATTCCGGGAATATTTATAGAATTTCAAAAGCAGGTGAAGTAAAACCTATTTTGAAAGTTGAAAAAAGTGTGGGGGATATTCTTTATGTTCCTCAAAAGAATATGCTGGCACTACCTATGAATTTTCAGAATAAATTAATGATCTATAGCTACGAATAGTCTTTTATAATTCTTTGCAGAGGTCAGTAGTTAAATGCATATGAATTTACTTTTATAAAGTAATGCATATTAATACATTAATGGTAATTCTAATGTAAGCTCGAGCGTAGTCAAGAACTCTTGGTTACCATATAATTGGCTTCGACTTCGCTCAGCCTGACATTGCAACTTTTTATTT
>CAXGBX010000064.1:0-9214 GCA_964008195.1 uncultured Flavobacteriaceae bacterium | reverse complement strand
TGTTCGCTTGCCTTTTCTTCGGAATAAATTTGAAGCAAAACCTGGATTTTCCAATAAAGTTCGTGGTTGTAATATTTCTTACTGGAGAAAAGATTTTTTAGCGGTTAATGGATATAATGAGGAAATAGAAGGATGGGGAAGGGAAGACTCTGAGTTTATTATAAGATTGTTAAATAATGGCGTAAAGGGTAAAAGGCTCAAATATGCTGGTATACTCTATCATATCTACCATAAAGAAAAATCCAGGGAGCATGTTTCTGCAAATTCTAAAATTCAGCAGAAAACCATTCAGGAAAAAAAGACCTGGTGCGAAAAAGGAGTCGATCAATATATTGAAAACTAGCTTTGAAAATAATTATTTCTGAAAAACATACATCTGAGAAACAGGAAATCATCCGGCTTATTGAAAATTTCAATGCTGAAGGTGAGGTTTTGTACAAATCCCGGAATCAGATTAAGCTTTTTCAATTAGGGGAGAGGACAATTAATATCAAATCTTTTAGAGTTCCCAATGCAGTTAATAAGATCGCCTATAAATTTTTCAGAAAATCTAAAGCAGAGCGATCTTTTACTTATGCACAAATCCTTGAAAAAAAAGGGATGGGCACCCCTTCACCGATAGGTTATGTTGAGGAGGATACTGCTTTAACTTTTGGAAAAAGTTTTTATATAAGCGAACAAATTGATTCAGATCTAACGTATAGAGAACTGGTTACAGATCCTAATTACCCAGATCACGAATATATTCTAAGGGCTTTTACCAGATTTACTTTTGAACTGCATGAAAAAGAAATTCAATTCCTGGATCATTCACCTGGAAATACGTTGATTCAAAAGAATGAGGGTAAATACAATTTTTCCCTGGTGGATTTAAACCGGATGAATTTTAAGCAATTGACTTTTGAAGAAAGAATGCTCAACTTTTCCAGGCTAACTCCACAAAAGGAAATGGTAGAAGTAATGGCAAATGAATACGCAAAGCTTATTGATAAAACTGAATCAGAAGTGTTTGAAAAAATGTGGTTTTATACCCGGCAGTTCCAGGAAAAGTTTAGAAAGAAAAGAGCTTTGAAAAAGAAATTGAAGTTCTGGAAGAAAAATTAAGTGTTTTCTGGAAGAGTAAACGCATCGCTATAACTTCTCAGCGTCCAATAATTTAATTGCTTCCTGATCTTGTACTTCCTTAATAAATTTGAGGGTTTTTTCTTAAGATAAGATTTATCCCGATGCAAAAATTCAATACAAGCCGAGATCACTCTCGCGCTCGATTCGCCATCAGAATAAGGATGAGAAAATTCTGCAAATTCATTAATCTTTGTAATTAATTCAGGAGGATTTTGCAACGCCCGATCAAAAGCAGCTTCAATATCAGCAACTTTGCCAATGTCTATCAAATAAGGCCCGGGCATATTATTTTCGAAAGTTACCACTGGCTTTCTCTGTAATAGGAATTCGATGATCGCCGAGGTGGTATCAGAAAACATGATATTAGCTTTCTTAAATAGCGGGATTAAATCTGTAGTGTTGTAAAACTTGAAATTTTCATTCTCCAGTTTCCTGAACTTTTCAATGGTCTCAGTGCTGAGTTTGGGATGCAAAACTGCCAGAAACTGGTATTTTCCGGTTTTTGATAATCGTTCTATTTCCGCAACCACTTCATTTTTAAGCGCCAGGCTGTACTGCCTGGTAAATGTTGACGAAATCAAAACGACCGGCTTGTTGTTAAAAGTACTCTCCAATGGGAAAAGCGGATCTACCTTAGACCAACCGGTTTCTATAACTTCAAAAGTCTTATATTTTTTCTGCTGTTTTTTGAATGGAACAGTACTGGATGGGCCTTGTGTACAATAAAGATCAAAAAATCCACGAATGGTAAATTGATCAATTCCTTTTCTTTTATTTGCCGGGAATCCGTGAAAGATCTGAACTTTCAATCCGGGAAAAAAATCTGGTACAGTATCCGTCGCAGTCAGAACAATATGAGGTTGATAATCTATAGCTTCTTCTACAGGTTCAATCAAATCACCATTTTCGGGAAATAATTTTTTTGGGTCCTCCATGCCAGAAAACCATTTTACTTCGAAACCCCTTTTTAGAATCTCTGTCTGCAAAGGATTTCCAATTGGAATTGCATAAGAATGGTTAATATAGATCAGGAAGCGATATTTCATTTAGAATTAATGCTTAAAAAGTGATTGAGTCTCTCCTGAAAAAGTTCAGGTTTAAACAAATCGTATAATTGATGCCATTCTCTTTTTATAAATTTATCGGACTTTGATTCAAAAATTTTCTGATCAAAATCTCTTAGATGAACCGAAATATTATGTTTACCATCCTCATAGATATTCCAGTTTTCTTTTTGGATAGGTGGTGAGAAAATAGCAAAGGTTGACACATTGAGCGCTTTGGCCATATTTACCGATCCACCTTCGTTGCCGATTAAAGCATCACAGTGAGAAGTAAGGGCTAGAAATTCACGAAGACTTTTGCCATAAATATCCAGATGTATTTTATTTTGAGTTTTAAGTTGGCATAGCTGGTACAATTTTTTGATCTGGTTTCTCTGTGAAGGGATGTAATTAAAGAGAAGGTTAGCTTTTGTCTTCATTACAATATGATCCAGTACCTTCGCCAGGTATTTTAAAGGATATGTCTTTTTTTCTGAACTTCCCAAGGCTCCAATCATATAAAGATTCCTGGAAAGGTCTATACCGGATTCTTTAAGTTTTGCCTTTGCAAAAATAGTCTCTTCTTGGGTTAGATAGATTTTAGGTTTTATTTCCTTTGGTATATTATCAGAAAAAGGAGAAAGCAATCTCAGTCTTTTCTCTATAGCCGCTCCCGCATTTGTTTGCACTTCAATTTTCCGGCTAAAAACATGCGTGCACAGAGGCCTGGTATATTTTTTATCGTAGGAAATTCTGTATTTAGCTTTGGAGAGTCCGGTGATTAATGTTGTTCTAAGATTTGAATAAACATCGATAATAGCATAATAATGCTCCTTTTTCGCATTACTGATCACGCTTTTCAAACTCTGATTCTTATCTGGAATTATAAAGCGATCTATATTCGGATTATTTTGAACCACAGGAGAAGTATGTTCATAGATCATGTAATGCAATTCAGCCTCCGGAAATTCTTTCCGAAGTGCTTCAAAGAGGATTGAGGATGTAAGCACATCCCCAATCATTTTCATTTGTATTACAAGTATCTTCATAGGCCCATCCCGGCCTCCCCACAGGGGAGGAGTCAATTGTTTACTTATCTGTTAATTCTGAAGCTTTTCTCAATAAAAGAAGCTTTAAATTATATGCAATTATTGTTCGGGGGCTAGACCGCTACACTATATTCACGAAGCGCCTCATTCAACGAAGTTTTCTTGTTCGTACTTTCTTTACGCTTTCCAATAATCAAGGCACAGGGTACCTGAAATTCTCCAGCAGGAAATTTCTTTGTATAGCTTCCAGGGATTACCACAGAACGTGCCGGTACATAACCTTTAAATTCTTTAGGTTCATCTCCGGTTACATCTATGATTTTTGTTGAACCAGTCAACACTACATTTGCTCCAAGAACAGCTTCTTTTTCAATTCTGATGCCTTCTACCACGATGCTTCTTGATCCAAGAAAAGCATTGTCTTCAATAATAACGGGAGCCGCCTGCAATGGTTCCAGAACGCCACCTATTCCAACACCACCGCTTAAATGTACATTTTTACCAATTTGAGCGCAGCTTCCTACAGTTGCCCATGTATCTACCATCGTGCCTTCATCTACATAAGCACCAATATTTACATAACTAGGCATCATGATTACTCCTGAAGAAATATAGGCTCCGTGTCTTGCTACTGCATTTGGAACCACTCGAATTCCTTTCTCCTTAAAACCTGTTTTAAGCGGAATCTTATCATGGTATTCGAAAATTCCGGCCTCCAGTGTTTCCATTTTCTGAATTGGAAAATATAGTACTACTGCTTTTTTTACCCATTCGTTTACCTGCCATCCATCTGCTATTGGTTCAGCAACGCGCAATTCACCCTTATCCAGAAGATCTATAACCTTCCTGATAGCATCTGTAGTTCCGGTATTTTTTAAAAGATCCCTATTCTCCCAGGCCTCTTCGATTTTCACTTTTAACTGTTCCATATCCTAATTTTTTTCAAATATAAATATTTGAAAATTGCTAAAGACTACTGGACTCAATCCTCTTATATTTTGAAAGAAAATTTAGAAGTGAAAAAATGAAGAAGCTAATACCTAGCATTTCCAGGAGTTCTTCGATAGTATAAAGAATAAAAATTTCAGGAATAGTATTTATCTCTAGTCCTGCCAGGTTATTGGCATCAATATACCAACCAGTAAACATTTCCATGCCTAACGCTCCAGCAACGAAAATAACTCCAGCTGACACGAAATTAATGGCTGCTTTTTTAGGCAGTTCAAACAAGGATTTATAATAGGACAAAGCGATAATTATTAGAATGATACCGTAAGGAATAACCCAGGCATAGAAGAAAATTCCTGAGGTTTCTACCGAAGCGGTTACGACGGAATTTAGCTTTTCATGGATACGTAGTATTTCGTCTAAACCTAAAAATAGAAAGATTAAGCTCAATGACCACCAGAAGAATTTACGTTTCTTGATTTTTAATCGGCTAGAGGCTATTAATGCTAGTATTATGGAAGCGAAAAAATGTAAAGATCCTGAAAATACTGATGGAAGATTCTTTTCTTCGTTGAAATTGAAGATTTTGTAAAAACGATCTATTTCGGTATTGTAATAATTGTTTAGATATAAATAACTCCAGATATTAAGAATCAGCAAAGCTAAAATAATAGCTATTAAACTTGTAAAAATTGGTCTGGCAAGATTTGGTTTCATTTCTTGAAAAGAATTGGAAAATCCGCAAAAATAGCACTTTTAACTCCGTTTTTTATTTTTATTACAGAGACTTTTTTGCTAAATTTTTATATTCTCTATTTAAGCTTACTTTTGTAAAAAAAATGCCCAGAATTTTAGCCCTGGATTACGGAACAAAGAGAACGGGAGTAGCTGTTACCGATGATTTAAAAATGATCGCTTCGGGTCTTACCACCGTTCAAACTCCCGATCTTTTAAATTTCCTGGAAAATTATTTCAAAAATGAAAATGTGGAGCGCGTGCTGGTAGGTGAACCAAAGCGAATGGATGATACACCCTCTCAAAGTGAAGTTCATATTCAGGAATTTCTGAAGAAGTTTTCTAATAAATTTCCTGAAATGCCTTTAGAAAGGGTAGACGAACGTTTTACCAGTAAAATGGCGGTGCAGAGTATGATTGAGGGAGGTTTGAAGAAGAAAAAGAGGCGTGATAAAGCATTGGTAGATGAGATTAGCGCGACTATCATCTTACAGACCTGGCTTTATGAATAAGTTATTGAAAGTGAAAAGTGAAAAGTTGCAAGTTTGAGAGCTTGCCAGATTTATAATTAGATTTTAAATAAGTGGCTTAAAGCTTATAGCTTATGGCTGAAAACTTTAAAAAATGATATTACCAATTGTAGCATACGGAGATCCGGTTCTTAAAAAGAAAGCAAAAGATATTTCAAAAGATTATCCAAAGCTTGAAGAGCTGATCAACAATATGTGGGATACGATGTATAATGCTCATGGAGTGGGCTTAGCTGCTCCGCAGGTTGGATTACCTATTAGAATGTTCATGATAGATCCTGCTCCTTTTGCAGAAGATGAAGAACTGGATGAGGCAGAGAAAGAAACCTTGAAGGATCTTAGGAAAGTATTTATCAACCCTCAAATTATCGAAGAAACAGGGGAAGAGTGGGCTTTTAATGAAGGGTGCTTAAGTATACCGGAAGTTCGGGAAGATGTTTTTAGGCAACCGGATATTACGATTGAATATTACGATGAAAACTGGGAAAAGCATACCAAAACTTATTCAGGTTTGGCTGCAAGGGTTATTCAGCATGAATATGACCATATTGAAGGTGTTTTGTTTACAGATAAACTTTCCAGCCTGAAAAAGAGACTTATAAAAGGTAAACTCACCAATATTTCTAAGGGCAAAATCAATATAGATTATAAAATGCGTTTTCCAAATGCAAAAAAAGCCCGCTAAAGGCTTTGATAATTGAATATGGGAATTGATATTTGCCAACCTAAATAAAAAGATACTATGGGATTAGATAAAGTTCTGGCCATTTCTGGAAAACCAGGTTTATTCGAGCTTACGGCACAAACCAGAGGAGGATTTGTTGCCAAGTCTATGCTTGACGGAAAGAAGATTGCGGTAAATATGCGTCACAATGTAAGTATGTTAAGCGAGATCGCTATTTACACTTATACAGAAGAAATTCCGCTTGGTGAAGTTTTTCAAAAAATAAAAGAAAAAGAGGACGGTGGTGCAGCTATAAGTCACAAATCTTCTAAAAAAGAGCTTGAGGATTATTTTTCTGAAGTACTTCCAGATTATGACGAGGATAGAGTATATACCAGTGATATGAAGAAAATCTTCCAATGGTACAATATTTTGATCGAGAATGGTTTTACTGATTTTTCAAAAGAAGAGAAAGCAGAAAAAGCTGAAGAAAATAAGGACGAGGAGGAATAGATCTCAAATTGCTTCGATAAATAAAGTAAAAGCTGAAATTTTTAATTTCAGCTTTTTTTATACCATACTTTTCTGATTCTTACCAAAATTAATTCAGTGTCTAAAATCATCTCGACCAGCGGGAGAGATCTCTTTTCACAAAATTTAGGTTGCAAAAAGCCAATTCTTAGCTAAATGAGATTTCTCAGTCACTTTGCTTCGTTTGAAATGAAAATTGTCGTGATTTTTCCATTTATCATTTCGACCGCAGGGATAAATCTCTTTCAAGTGAGTAAATATGTTAAGATTTCTCACTTCGCTACGCTTCGTTTCAAAATGACATTTAAAACTCTAAACCTTGAACTATACAACATACACCAAAAAAAAATAGCAAATTACAGGCAACTCACAACCGATAACTCACAACACGCCACAAACTCCAAACATAATTCCATCCTAAAGTTTTGATATTTGCCCGTAAAAACTATATTTGTTAAAACTATGTGAAGCCCTATATGCGATTTAAATCTTTTTTGTTTTTATTCGCTGCAATACTAGCCTTAACCTCCTGCGTATCTACAAAGCAGATGTCTTACCTTCAGGAGCATGATGAGGAGGTAGATAGCATTATTCAGGTTCAGCGGTTACGCAAGCCTTACCGAATTCAGGTAGGGGACCTTTTAAGTATACGAGTAAAAGCCCTCGACCAGGAACTGGTGGGGATGTTTAATCCTGTGGGAGAGGCTAATCCAAACGCCACCACAGAAGAAGCAGTTTATTTTGATGGTTTTACTGTAGATGATCACGGAAATATCCGGGTGCCTACCATGGGAGAAATAAATGTGCTTGGGTATACTGAAAAAGAGGTAAGGGAAAAAATTGAGGAGAAGCTATTAGAAGAATATTTTAAAGAGGAAGCAAATATTTTTGTTACTGTAAAACTTGCCGGTATACGCTATACTACTCTAGGTGAAATAGGTCAGGGCAGCCAGGTGATTTATAAAGAGCAGGTGACTATTATGGAGGCCATAGCAAATGCCGGTGGAATTTCAGATTATGGAGATCGTGAGAATGTACAGATTATCAGGCAATATCCCCAGGGAGAAGAAGTACATGAAATCGATGTTACAAACATCGATGCCTTAAGTAGTCCTTATTATTATATTCAGCCAAATGATATGATCGTGGTAAATCCTTTACCGAGAAAAGCTCTTGGTTTAGGAACAACAGGATTGGAAGTATTTAGAACGGTGACCAGTCTTATTACGCTAGCAACATCTATTTATTTTTTAACTACAAGATAATGGCGAACGAAGATGATCATATATCAGATGTAGGTTCCACTTTTGATTTTAAGGGATTTGTCTTGAAAATTATTAGTTACTGGAAGTTAATTTTGCTTTCGGTAGGGATTAGTCTGGCGGTGGCCTATTATAATAATGTGCGAAAACTTCCAGTTTATAGACTTGGAAATCAAATATCCATTAAGGATGATCAGAATCCTTTTTTTACTTCTAATACCAGTCTTACCTTTAACTGGGGCGGGACTTCAGATAAGGTAAATACCGCTATGACGATTTTAAGTTCCAGGTCGCATAATGAAGAGGTGGTAGAAAAACTTCAATTTTATATAAATTATCAGGCACAAGGCGAATATCAACGTATTGATGTATATGGGGAGACGCCTTTTAAAATTATTGCAGACAGTGCAGCTTTCCAGGCCAATAATGTAACGATGACGGTACGGGCCGTAAATGAAGAATCATTTAAAATTGAGGCAAATCTTCCGGAAAATCTCTCCAGGATAAATTATCATACCAAAGAAACAGATACTAGAAGAATCGAAGCTGGAGAATTCAGCAGAAATTTTAAATATGGGGAGCATATAAAGCTACCTTTTTTTTCGGGTTATTTAAACCGAACGGAAACCGGCCTGGATCCGCAAAAAGAATTTTTTATCAGTTTTCTTCCATTTAATTCGGCGGTAGGAAGGTATAGGTCTGTAAGCATTATTCCCCAGGCGCAGGGATCTTCAGTACTTAATTTAAGCCAGACAGGATTGAACAAAGCCAGGATAGTTGATTACCTCAATGGGTCGGTGGCTGTTTTAAGTGAGAATATGCTGGAGCGTAAAAACCTTTTTGCAACCAAGACAATCAGGTTTATAGATAGTACACTCCAGGTACAATCTGAAGAATTAAAGGAAGTGGAAAGCGAATTGAACGATTTTAAAAATCAGAATTCAATACTCGATATTTCCAGTGAGAGTGGTCAGCTTTCATCTAAACTGGCAGAACTTGATGTTCAGAAGGAAAATATCAAGCGGCAGCTGGCATATTATGAGAATCTGGAGACCTATCTTGTAACCAGAGAAGATTACTCTAGTGTTCCAGCCCCTACCGTGGCAGGTATTAGTGAGGGAAGCATTTCCAATGGTGTCTCAAAAATCATTGCTTTAGCTGAAGAGCGCAGCAATTATCAATACACGTTAAAAGAAAACTCCCCGGTTTTTGCAGATATTGACAGGCAGATTAATTCTGTGAAATCAATTCTTGTCGAAAACATTTCCAGTTCTAAAGGCTTGTTGCGATCGGAACTTCAAGATATAAATAGCAGGATGGGAAGGCT
>CAXGBX010000063.1:0-9364 GCA_964008195.1 uncultured Flavobacteriaceae bacterium | reverse complement strand
GAAGGTGAAATTGTATTTATCGATGAAATACACACACCAGATTCATCAAGGTATTTTTATAAAGAAGGATATGAAGAAAGACAGAAAAAGGAAGAAGCTCAAAAACAACTTTCTAAAGAATTTGTGCGCCAGTGGTTAATTTCTGAAGGTTTTCAGGGATTAGAAGAGCAATCTGTGCCGGAAATGAGCGATGAGTATATAACATCTGTTTCTGAAAGGTATATTGAACTATATGAGAATATTACCGGGGAAAAATTTAAAAAGGCCGATGTATCAAATATTGAATCTCGTATTCAGGAGAACGTAAATTCATATTTAGAAGCTCATTAAAATACGTGTTTTAAGGCTTATTTCTTTTTTGATTCCAATCCTTTTAATAATTTTAAAGACAGAACCGGTTCATCCGGTTTTGTCTTTTTTCATTTAAATCAATTTATAATGAGTAATTATCACATTAAAAATCTTGAGGAATATTTCCAGGTCTATCGAAAATCTGTTAGGGAGCCTGAGAATTTTTGGCAGGAAGTAGCTGAAGAACATTTTGTTTGGAGAAAAAAATGGGATAATGTACTCAGTTGGGATTTTTCAAAACCGGAAGTGAAATGGTTTGAGAATGCCAAACTCAATATTACTGAGAATTGTATAGATAGGCATTTACTTGCGCAGGGTGATAAAACTGCAATCATCTGGGAGCCTAACGATCCTAAAGATAAGGCCCTGCACCTTAGCTTTAACGAGCTTCATAAAAAAGTGAATCAGTTTGCGAATATGCTGAAAGACAATGGGGTTCAAAAAGGGGATAAAGTATGTATCTATTTACCAATGATCCCTGAACTGGCATATGCAGTTCTGGCCTGTGCCCGCATTGGCGCGGTTCATTCGGTTGTTTTTGCTGGTTTTTCGGCTTCTGCTTTAGCCACAAGAACGGTAGATGCAGATTGTAAGATGATGATCACTTCTGATGGTTCTTTCCGCGGAAATAAAACCATTGATTTGAAGGGAATTGTGGATAAAGCTTTGGAGGATTGTCCTGATGTAGAAACTGTTTTGGTGGCAAAAAGGACCGGAGCCGAAATTAATATGAAAGAAGGGCGGGATAAATGGCTGGCACCTTTAATGGAAGAGGCTTCAGATCAGTGCGCTCCTGAAATTATGGATGCAGAAGATCCTTTATTTATTCTTTATACATCAGGATCTACAGGTAAACCTAAAGGGATGCTGCATACCACGGCGGGATATATGGTTTATTCAGCCTATACTTTTAAAAATATTTTTAATTATCAAAATGATGATGTCTATTGGTGTACCGCTGATATTGGATGGATAACCGGGCATTCTTATATAGTGTACGGGCCGCTTTTGAATGGGGCAACTACCGTAATGTTTGAAGGAGTGCCGTCGTACCCTGATTTTGGCCGTTTCTGGGAGATTGTAGAAAAGCACAAAGTAAATCAATTTTACACGGCGCCTACTGCAATTCGCGCCCTAGCTAAGAAAAATCTTGATTTTGTAGATAAATACGATCTTTCTTCTTTGAAAGTCCTTGGAACCGTTGGTGAGCCCATTAATGAAGAGGCCTGGCACTGGTATGATAATAATATTGGTAAGAATAAAAGCCCTATTGTAGACACCTGGTGGCAAACAGAAACCGGCGGAATCATGATCTCTCCCATTCCATTTGCTACTCCAACAAAACCGACTTTTGCCACATTGCCTTTCCCGGGAATACAACCTGTTTTAATGGATGAAGAAGGCAAAGAAGTTAAAGGCAACCAGGTAGACGGTAGATTATGCATAAAATTTCCATGGCCTTCCATGGCCAGGACAATCTACGGAAACCATGATCGTTACCGGGATACTTATTTTTCAGCTTTTGAGAACAAATATTTTACGGGTGATGGTGCTTTACGGGATGAGACAGGATATTACAGAATTACAGGTAGGGTTGATGATGTGATTATTGTTTCCGGTCATAATTTAGGGACGGCTCCTATTGAAGATGCTATCAATGAACATCCGGCGGTAGCAGAATCTGCTGTAGTTGGCTTTCCCCATGAGGTGAAAGGAAATGCTTTATACGGATTTGTGATTCTGAAAGAATCTGGTGAATCCAGAAATCAGGATAATCTTAGAAAAGAGATCAATCAGCAAATTGCCGATAAGATTGGACCTATTGCAAAACCTGAGAAGATCCAGTTTGTGGAAGGCTTACCAAAAACCAGAAGTGGGAAAATTATGCGTCGTATTTTGAGAAAAATCGCATCCAATGAAACTTCAGATCTGGGAGATACTTCAACGCTTCTTAATCCGGAAGTGGTTGAAGATATTATTGCAGGTAAACTGTAAAAGGATTTCGCTAAAAGTAAGTAGGCATGAAATTTTTATATGTATTTGGTTTCTTAATCCTAATCATGGGATGTAGCCGTAATGAAGATAATCCCTCTTCAGAAACGATACCGAACTTTATAAAAGTCAAGGAAGTTATTTATTGGAAAAAATTTGGAACAAATGATTCTACTGTTTTAGCTGTAAGAAAATATACCATAGAGTCAGGATTTGTTACAGAAGCAGATTTTGGCGGTGATGAAATTGTCTATTTTGAGTATGACGAGGATGGGAGACTCATTGAAGTGAATGGTGGTACGGGCACTTTGGGTTATGAGATAATTTGGAATGGTGAAAATTGTACGATTTCCACTGATTATAGCACTTTTAATCTTACTTACAATAATGAGAATTTAGTTGAATTAGAATATATCCACGACGAGGGCAATGTATCAATATATCAAAAAAGGAATTTTGAATATTCAGGAGAAAATGTAATTGCTACCTATTTAAATGATACACTTCAAAGTGAATTTTTAGATTATCATTCAGATGTTATCAATCCATTATACTATTTAAAATCTATTGAGCCTTGGCGAGCCACTGTTAATTATAAACCATTTTCAAAAAATATTTTCGATATCAGGAGGGATCAACCATATAGTGGAGGGGATTATTTTAGTTCTTTGAAAGATTATGAATACATCTATTTAATTAAAGATAGATATAGAGTTGAATCGATTTCTCCCGAGTGGTCCATCTATACTTGGAAATATGAGTTTTTTGATTAGCTAGAAATAAATCAATTATGCTTTATAAAAAAATTCAAATCAAAATAAACTTCAGATCTGGGAGCTACTTCGAGCTTATTGAATCTTGAAATAGTGGACGACTTTATTAAAGGAGCAAAAAAAATATAAACTTATTTAATTTTATAAATTTCTTTTAAAGTTGAATCTTTATTTTTCTTGAGGCGGCTCAACAATTTCATAAAAATCAGTGAAGTTATGTAGGCGTCTCCGGAAGCTGTGTGTCTATCTGTAAGGTCGATATTATAAACTTCAGCAATTTCATCTAGCGAATAAACTTTATCACGATCTATTAGATTAGTGAGAATTCGTGTATTCTTGTATAAAACAGATGTATCCAGAACTTTATTTTTCAACTTAGGAAGTCCGTGTCTTTTTAAAGCTTCATTAATCATTTTTATGTCGAAGCCCGCATGATGTGCAACTAGAACTGAATTCTGAATATAATATAGGAATTTTTTTAGGGCATTAATTTCAGATAATTTCTCAAATTTTTCATTGCGAATTATTCCATGAATCTGCACAGTTTCTGGATTGAATTTCTCCTGCTTCAGAAATACTTCAAAATTATCGCTAATTTCTATACTGTTCCTTTCAATGCGTAGTGCTCCAATACTTAAAATTCTGTCATCTTCAATATTAAAACCTGTAGTCTCTGTATCAAAAACGACAAATCGTATTTCTGAAATTTTTTCAGGAAGTTTCTCTTGAAAAGTTTTTGCGTAATTCTGCCAAAAACCGGGAAGGTTCTCTTCAGCAATATTTTTTTTAAACCATTTCCGCATTATAAATAGTAAGATGTTTCGAACCTGATCTTGATAAGTTCCTGAATTTCTTTAATGGTTTTAAAACAACGTTTGAGTTTGATTTTATCCTCTTTCCCAAGATCTTCAAGATTAATGAACCTCCCATTGTCCTTATGTTTCAGGCCTTGTTTGGTTTTAAACTTGATAAGTGCTTTTGCGGAGTAGGCGCAAGCCAGAAAAATTTCTTTGTTGTTTGATTCTAACTGGGCTAGTTTTTCAAACCTTTCAGAAGTATTACTAATGTTCTTCACCCTATGTTCAAGGATAAGCAACCTGCCGGCATCGGTCAGTGGCATGATACCTCGTTTTTTAATATCAAAAAGATCCTTTTTTTCACCGTCCTGTTCTACTAAAAACTGTCGGAAAAAGCCAAGCGGTGATGGATTTCTCAAAGCCTGTGCTGCCAGTTTATTCAGGAAATTTCTGTTTCCTTTTAATATATCGTAAATATGATCTGCTATCGCATTTGTTAATTTGATTTCCCCGTAAGCTATATCAAAATCGAAAAAGATCTGACACAACAGAATCTCATCATTTCCTGAAGTAGTTACCCACTCATTAAATTGATTCTTCCATTCAGAAAGTGAAAGGCAATATTTGGGGTTTCTTGCCATCATTTCAGCGGGACAAAATTCATTTCCAATAATATTTAAACGCTTTGTCACTTTAGTGGCAAGTTTCAAAAAATATGCCCGGGTTTCTTCAAGTTCATCTTCAGGAACATCTTCAAAAACCAAGGCGTTGTCTTGATCTGTATGTAATAATTGTTCTTTTCTTCCCTGGCTTCCCAGTGACATCCAGGCAAATTTAGCCGGAGGCGGACTCTCCATTTTTTCGAGACAACGTTCAATAATCCGTTTAATGGTAGCATCATTTAGTTCAAAAATAATATTAGAAATATGTTTAAGCGGAATATTACTTCGAAGATAGCCGCTTAGTAGGATCATAATCTTATTCCGAATACGTTTGAGCTTTTTGGTACTACTGGCCCTGTTGATCGCTTTCATCAACACAGCCGGATTATTTCCCTGGGAAACGATAATATCGTGTTCAGACACAATACCCTTAACCTTAGTGTTAGGAGTGCCATCTTTTGTGATGCATATATGATTTATATGATGCTTCATCATAGTAAGTTGCGCCTGGGAGATAGTAAGATTCTTAGAATAACAAATTACAGGAGATTTCATCACTTTGCTGATAGAGTCCTGGATTGATATATTCCCTGTGGCTACAAGTTCCCGGAGATCTACATCGGTAACAATTCCTACGGGTTTATTATCTTCTGTTACAATTACGGATCCAACCTTCTTTTGATTCATTAGTATTGCAGATTGCTGAATACTGGTATTGGGCGATACCGTTACCATTTTTTTTATGATCGGGATCGGCTGAAGTTCAAAAAGAGCTTCATTTCTAAAACTTAGGCCCGCTTCATCAGCAATCAATTTACCCCTATGCTCGTTGGAATACGGGTTCCTGGTATTTGAAGCAAAACTCTCCATGAGAAAATCCCCCACTTTGGGATTGCTTATCGCATATGGTTTGAAAACATCTAAAGGGATTGCATAGATTACGCTTTCCTCATCAGTAATGGCATTTATTTGATAATTTTCTTTGGCAAATAATGGGCGTAATCCAAAGACATCTCCTTCATCACATTTGTCAATTGTTTCAGGCTCCTGGTTGGCATCCAGCTTTTGAAGATCTACCGCACCCTTCTGAACGATATAAAAATAATTATGAACGCTTTCATCTCTTGAGAAGATAGACTGGCCCTGTTCAAAATACATGACCTTAATCTCGTTTGCAATTAATTCTAGTTGAGAACTCTCTAACAATGAGAAAGGAGGGAAGTTGCTTAGAAAATCTGCAATTCTGGAAGCAATTGAATTTGTCATAATTCAAATTTATTTCAATTATGACAAATATGGAATTTTATCAATCTTCAATTTCTATTTTATAATCTTTGATCAGCTTGTAAATTGCTTTTTCAGTTTCTGAAAGTTCTGCATAGGTTGGAGCTTTGTCTTCCTTTACTTTTTTGAAATAGGGAACAATCTCACCATTTTCGTAAGTTTCTATCACTTTAGGATGTACATAATAACTTCTACAGACAGCACGTGTATTGCCTAATCCTTCTGCCGCTGCATCAAAACCATTTAAAATATTCTTTTTATTGTCCTTTTCTTCTTTGGTATAGCCAAGTTCGTGAAGTGTTTCAAAAAAAATCTTCGTGGCAGACCATGTTCTGAAATCTTTCGCAGAATACATATCGCCACTTAATTCATGAATATAATCATTAATCATTGCGCTATCTATGCTCTGTTTCTCACCTTTCTCATTATAGAATTTGAATAATTCCCAACCGGGAATTTCTTCACACTGATTAATTAGATCTACAAGTTTATGATCTTCTACAGTAATTGAATGCTCTTTCCCTTTTTTTCCGATAAACTCAAATTTTAGCCCATCTTTAAAAGTTTTTACGTGGCGAGTTCGAAAAGTGGATAAGCCATAAGTTTTGTTATTCTTGGCATAATAATGATTCCCCACTCTTATATGCGTTTCTTCCATTAAACGAATTACCAGGGCAAGAACCTTTTTCTTAGGCATTCCCTCCAGACTAAGATCATCATTCACCTGTTTTCTGATCTTCGGAAGTATTTTTCCGAAAGAAGTCATTTTAAAAAATTTCGTTTGGTTCCTTATTTCCGACCAGGTAGCGTGGTACATATACTGCTTTCGTTCTTTTTCATCCCGACCAACAACCTGGAGATGACCATTGGGGAGGTGGGTGATTCTTACGTTTTTCCATGCCGGTGGAATAACAAGGCTTTTTATCCGGTCTATAGTCTTAGGATCAGAAACTTTTTCGCCTTTTCTATAATAGGCAAAACCACGACCTACTTTTTTTCTTTCGATAGATAAATGCTGTTCTGAGACATATCTCAGGTTTGCAAGTTTTACGGCTTTATGGGTATCGGTCATTACCGTTTCGACATCTTCAGGAGACAGGGTCATATATTTTTTATTTAAATATAAGCTGAAATCTGATTGACGATCTTTAAAATATTGTGAAAAATTTCTCCTAAAAATAGAAAACTCCCTGATTTCAGGGAGTTTAACAATTATTTATAGACTGTCTAATCTAATCGAAGTAGCTAAAACTGTCTCCTTCCTTAATATTTAAAAGTGATTCATAAATAAGGTTGATAACATTTTCAACATCATCACGATGAACCATTTCCACCGTTGTGTGCATATACCTCAAAGGCAGGGAAATTAGAGCTGAAGGAACTCCGCCATTACTATAAGCAAAAGCATCAGTATCTGTGCCGGTGAATCTTGAAGATGCATGTCTTTGGAATGGAATTTTCTTTTCTTCGGCAGTATCCAGAATAAGCTCTCTTAATTTATTCTGAATTGCTGGTGCGTAGGAAATTACCGGTCCGGCACCAATTTTATTTAGTCCATTGGTCTTTTTCTCGATCATGGGAGTTGTAGTATCGTGAGTTACATCGGTCACAATTGCAACATTTGGCTGAATTCTATGGGTGATCATTTCAGCGCCGCGTAATCCAATTTCTTCCTGCACTGAATTTGTGACATATAAACCGAAAGGCAATTCTTTCTTATTTTCCTTAAGAAGTCTCGCTACCTGTGCGATCATAAAACCTCCAATTCGGTTATCCAGAGCACGGCACACAAATTTATCATCATTTAGAATAAAGAATTCATCTGGGTATGTGATTACACAGCCAACATGAACTCCTAATTTTTCAACTTCCTCCTTGTTTTCGCATCCAACATCTATACAGATATTGTCCATTTTTGGAGACTGTTCCTTTTCCTTATCTCTGGTGTGAATAGCTGGCCAGCCAAAAACTCCTTTTACGATACCATTTTTGGTATGTATATTAACTCTTTTAGAAGCGGCGATTTGATGGTCACTCCCACCATTTCTAACTACATAAATAAAACCTTCGTCACTAATATAATTCACATACCAGGAAATTTCGTCAGCATGTCCTTCAATTACAACTTTATATTTGGCATCTGGATTTATTACACCCACTGCTGTACCGTAGGTGTCTGTAATAAATTCATCAACGTAAGGTCTCAGATAGTCCATCCATAATTTCTGTCCTTCAGATTCGTAACCGGTTGGAGCGGCATTATTTAGATAGGTTTCTAGAAACTCAAGCGATTTCTTGTCTAGTATATTACTTTTCTTCATAGATCGATTTAATTTTCACGAATTTAAAAAGTTTTAGATGGGTAACAACAAGCTATTGATTAATTTTGGAATGATTTTGGTAAAATTTAATTCTGAAAATTTGAAATTATAGATAGAGTGACTAGAATACTTTGCACATTCATATTATTAACCGGATTTATAGGATTTGGACAGGAAAGTAAATCTGAACCACAGGATACTATTGAATCTGATAGTATTGAGAAACGCTATATGATTATCGCTGGTGATTCTATTCCTCGTGAAGCCATAGACCTGGAAGAAGTAGTGCTTCTACGTAAACTGAAATTTGATAGTAATACAGATAGAAAACGCTACCTTATATTAAGGAGAAAAACCAGAAAAGTATATCCATACGCAAAACTCGCTTCTGAAAGGTTGGTAGATCTGAATTCCAGGTTAGATGACATTAAATCAAATAGACAAAGAAAGAAGTACACTAAAATTGTTCAGAATTATATCGAAGATGAGTTTTCAGCCGAACTAAAGAAACTAACTAAGACAGAAGGGCAGATATTGGTAAAGCTAATTCATCGTCAAACTGGAATTACCGCTTTTGATCTGGTGAAAGAATTGAAAAGTGGATGGCGTGCCTTTTGGTATAATACCACTGCAAGCATGTTCGATATATCCTTAAAGGAAGAATATGATCCCGAATCTAACCAGGAAGATTTTTTAATTGAAGATATATTGCAGCGATCTTTTAGAGATAACCTATTGGAAAGACAATCAAGCGCTCTGGATTTTGAATATCTTGATTTGAGCGATAAGTGGAATAAACGCAATACTCTTAGAAAGAGTCTAAAATAATTTTATCGGTTTAGTTGTTGGAGTTCAGTACATTGTATTACAATTTTAATTTTTCTTAAAAATATCTGAATATTTATTTGGTTAGCAGAAAGAAGTTGGTGTATATTTGCAGCCGCTTACAAAAGGAGCGGAAAGTTCACTGACAGTAATGAGAATGGGGTATACGGCTAGAAAAGCCTTTGAAAATTAAATAAAAAAAGATTGTTTTTATTTGGTTGGAGGGGGAAAGTCGTTTTATATTTGCACCCGCTTTGGAGATGAAGCGGTGTTCATTTAAAGAAAAGGGTCTTATAGAGTACTACTGAAGCTTTTAAAAGAAACTAAAATTTTTATCAAAAAAGTTTTGGTTGGTAAAG
>CAXGBX010000062.1:0-9506 GCA_964008195.1 uncultured Flavobacteriaceae bacterium | reverse complement strand
CAAGCTTTGGTAATTTCCGGTAACCTTGGCTTCTTTCAGGTATTCTATTTTACCCCCACCGCGATGGTTTGCCACAATATCCAGTTGGGTAAGGCTCTGAAACATGGAAGCCTTGAATTTACCTTTTTTAGACTTCAACACTCCTTTGAGCATGTATGTACACAACCCGTCAGATAGCGTATAAGCTTTCACAATAAGATCGGCTTCACCGTATTTTAAAGCGCTGATTATAATTGCTTTGGTATGGACGAGCATTCAGATATATTTGCCGTGAATTTATAAAAAAAGCCGCTTTTTCAAGCGGCTCTCTATATTTATGCAGTTAGTGATGTTTAAACTACACCCTGGGCAAGCATTGCATCAGCAACTTTTACGAAACCGGCAATATTTGCTCCTTTAACGTAATCTACAAAACCATCCTCTGTAGTTCCGTATTCAACACATGCCTCATGAATATCGTTCATGATTTCATGTAATTTCTTATCAACTTCTTCCGCAGTCCAGCTATACCTCATTGAGTTTTGAGACATTTCCAGGCCAGACGTTGCTACTCCTCCTGCATTTGAAGCCTTACCAGGAGAGAAAAGTATTTTCTCTTTATGGAAAACCTCTATAGCTTCAGGGGTACAAGGCATGTTGGCTCCTTCACCCACACATATACATCCATTCTTCACCAATGTTTTGGCATCATCACCTTCCAACTCATTTTGAGTTGCACATGGTAAAGCTACATCACATTTGATCCCCCATGGGGTCTTACCTTCATGATATTCAGCTGAAGAGTATTCATCAACATATTCGCTGATTCTTCCTCTTTTCTCGTTCTTCAATTCCATGATAAACTGAAGCTTTTCAGCATCAATTCCATCTTTATCATAAATAAATCCGCCGGAATCTGACATAGTAACTACTTTAGCTCCTAATTCTGTCGCTTTTTCGGCTGCATACTGAGCTACGTTTCCAGCTCCAGAGATCACTACCGTTTTACCATCAAGCTTCTCCCCTTTAGTTTTCAGCATATTCTGGGCGAAATAAACATTTCCGTAACCAGTTGCTTCGGGTCTTATCAAAGAACCTCCATAAGAACGACCCTTCCCGGTTAGAATACCGGTAAATTCATTCTGGATTCTTTTGTACTGACCGAATAAAAAGCCGATCTCACGGCCACCAACACCAATATCACCTGCGGGAACGTCACAATCTGCTCCAATATGCCTTTGAAGTTCAGTCATAAAACTCTGGCAGAATTTCATCACTTCGTTATCAGACTTTCCTTTAGGGTCAAAATCTGAACCACCTTTACCACCACCCATAGGCAATGTTGTAAGACTATTTTTGAAAACCTGCTCAAAAGCAAGAAACTTTAAAATGCTAAGGTTTACTGAAGGGTGAAAACGCAATCCACCTTTATATGGCCCAATTGCTGAATTCATTTGAATACGGAAACCGCGGTTTACCTGTACTTCTCCCTTATCATCCAACCATGGCACTCTGAACATCATCACTCTCTCCGGCTCTACCATTCGCTCAAGAAGCATTTTGTTCTGGTATTTTTTATTCTTTTCTATAAAAGGAATTACCGTCTCTGCAACCTCGTGAACCGCTTGCATGAATTCTGGTTCATTCTGGTTTCTGGCTGACACCTTTTCCAGGAAATTTTTGATGTTTTTTTCCATAATTATGGGCGCTATTATTAAATTATAAATTTTATGTCCAATTTGTGAAGCAAATATAAATATTCTGTAAGGATTAAAAGTTTCATTCCAGGATTTGATATAAAATTAACTTTTATAATTCTAGCTCAATTATTATCACATTTCAATAAACTTAACGTTATTTAACTTTTATTATATTTGCGATTACCGCAACCAAATCTAATGATCACTACCAGGGCATTCCCTTTTATCCTTCTAGTTATTTTTCTGTGGTCTAAGGATATCCAGGGACAGTTGAGTTTTTCAAATGAATTAGGCGTTCTTACAGGACCTGCAGCCTTTTTTACTGATTATGGTGAACGATACAACCTGAGAAATAATCTAGAAAATGGTGGTTTTGGAGTGGGCCTGGTGCATTATATGAATTTTGCATTTAAAGGTCCCTGTAGCTGCCGCCCCACCAAGTTATGGTTTACCAGGCATTTTAGGATACGAAATGAAATTGATTATTACAACACCGATCTGGATCACTATGGGCCTGTAGCCTCAAAGAATGATCTAGGCGGAAGGCAACTGCGTGCTATGAGAGGGAATACTCAAATATTGCAAGCAGGTACCGCCATAGAATATCATTTGTTCGGGATCAAAGAAGCTCGCGACTTTGCCGTCCTATTTGCTCCATATATAAGTTTAGGGGTGCATTATGTACGTTTCGATCCTTCAGCATATTCCGAACTTGGCTCTTTCGACAGCCCAGGGGTACTTTTTCGAACTTTTGATGATGGATTGTTTCTAGAGCCGGGAAGTACTTTCGCAATTCTTGGTAGTACTGGCGTTAGATATCGTTTAGGAAGATTCAATGATCTTCAGATAGAAGCCAGAGCAACTTATTACGATACAGATAAACTTGAAGGCCTGGACGTCCAGGGCCCACAAAACAAGTTCAATGACTTTGGAATTTGGTTCAATATTGGATACATTTATTACCTTGACTTCTAAAATTTTAATTCTTCGGAATTGATAACGCTACCACCTTTACTTAAAATATCAATTCTGGCTTTTTGAAAAGCTTCCTCTTTCAAAGCCTTAGTGCCGTCTTCCAACAGAGTTACCTGAAAGCCTTCAGATAAAGCATCCAGAATTGAGAAATACACGCAATATTCTGCAGCGAGGCCTACAAAGTAAAGTTCTGAAGCATCTTTTTCTTTTAAATAGCCGGTAAGACCGGTAGATTTTAAACGTGTGTTATCATAAAAGCCACTATAACTATCAATTTTTATATCTGTTCCTTTCCTGAAAATCGCTTCAATCTTTGAAGTTTTGAGATCTACATGAAAATTTGCTCCGTTAGTATTTTGAATACAGTGATCCGGCCACATCACCTGGTCAATTCCGTCTAGGTTTTTAACTTCAAATTCTTCGGAGCCTTTGTGAGAAGAAGCAAAACTAGCATGCTTTTCAGGGTGCCAATCCTGAGTTGCAATAACGAGATCAAATTTTTCCTGAAGCTGATTTATTAGTGGTACAATAGGATCTCCGTTAGGAACCGCGAGGGCACCACCAGGCATAAAATCGTTTTGCGCATCTATAATCACCAGCGTTTTCATCTCAACTTCTTTTTATAAGATTTAATTAATTTCTCACGTTCCTCTCTAAGTAACCCGCTTATCCCAATTTTATAAATATGAGGATTATTAAAACGCTTATATTCTATAGGTAATTCTGAAAGACGGATTAGACTATATGCTGAAATTTCCTTTAAAGTTCGTTTATCAAGAAGAACTTCTCCATTTTCCATCACTTTTTGAAGAATAGCTTCCTGATGATATTTGCCTAAACTCATCGATTTATACGGTTCAAAGGGATGAAACATTTCTTCTATCTTACTTTCTTGATAAAGGCCAATTGCATCTGCCCCTATACATTTTCCATTAACATCTTTAATCCTGAAAACCTGCTTTTTATGAGGTAGTGTTACTTTAAAAATGCTTTCTGATATTTTAATACGTGGTTTTCCGTTAGAATATGCCAGTTTATAAACCCCGTCCAAAGACCCATCAGGATCCCCGGTTACCAGATTCGTCCCAACACCAAAAATATCTATGGGTGCCTGTTGCTCCAAAAGACTCTTTATTACGTATTCATCCAGCTGATTGGATGCAGCGATCTTGACATATCCCAACCCTGCTTCATCCAGTAATTTACGACTCTCCTTAGCGAAATAGGATAAATCCCCACTATCCAGCCGAATAGCAAACAATCGCTCACCACGGGACTCCATTTCCCTGGCAATTGTAATGGCATTTGGAACGCCACTTTTTAAAGTATTATAAGTATCTACTAGAAGAACGCAATTTTTTGGCCTTCCATTGGCAAAATCCCTGAAAGCATCTAACTCATCATCATAACTCTGAACAAAAGAATGTGCCATTGTCCCGGAAACCGGAATATTAAAATCCTTAGCGGCTAATACATTACTGGTACCATTGAAGCCACCAATCATAGCTGCCCTGGAAGCAAAATATCCCCCGGTTGCCTGTGCCCTTCTCAAACCAAAATCCAGCAAAGAGGCATCACCAGCAACCAGACGAATCCTGCTTGCTTTGGTAGCCACGAGTGTCTGAAAATTTAATAAATTGAGGAGTAGGGTCTCTATGATCTGCGCTTCTATAATATTTGCTTCTACTTGCAATATGGGTCTGGTCGGAAAAATAACATCTCCTTCTAAAACTGAATAAATTTTTCCGCTAAAACGAAACGTTTTCAGATAATTCAAAAACTCAGATTCGAAACCCTGAGAACTCAAAAATTCCAAGTCAGATTCTGTAAATCTAAGTTCAGAAACGATTTTCAGAAAATTTTCTAAACCGGCAAATATCGCGTAGCCTCCACCAAAGGGTAATTCTCTAAAATAATAATCGAATATTGCGAGATGGTTTTCATGGCCCTTTTTATAATATATCTGAGCCATCGCTAGCTGATACTGGTCTGCAAAAGTGGCAGTAAAGTTATTCATAGGGTTAAATTTGTTGAATATTCATCTCTGAAATCTATATAAGAATCCTGAAAAAGAATTCAGTCTCCTTCATCAAATTTAACTTTTTAATGGAAGTCCCGGTAAGTTATACTGGAAATAAAAATATGAAGTTAGTCTTTTAGATCCTCTGAAATAGAGATCTGATATTTACCATTTTCGGCAGGTAATAGTTTAGAGCTTTCTAATTCCAATGTATTACCATTTTGAACCCATGGTATTTCTTCTGAGTCTGTTTCTGCATCATAACCAGTAAACCATGCAAAATCTACATCTTTATAGTAAGAAATAATTTTGAGTTTATATACAACCCCTTTTTTGCTCCATTCAATTAAAAATTCGCTATCATTGGGTATGGGCTCGGCTGTTTCAGGATCTGCATTATCAGATATATAAATAGTATTCATATCTCCTGGTTCAAACCATAAATATGTGTTATCCCATTTATCGCTATAGCTATCTGGATTGACTAATGCAATTGGGTTGCATGAAGTTATAAGCAACATTGTAATTGACATTGTTAAGAAACTGAATCTCTTCTTTGAAGTTATCTTTAAAACAGTAGGGGTATGGGATAATAATTCTTTAAATCTCATATAATTTACTCCTTTTTCAGAAGGATAAATTGTAAGTAGATTTGTAAGCGGGGTTTTCAAATTTAAGACTTTTAACAGGAGAATGAAAACCCGAAAAAGCTATCTAACGAAAAATTAAGAGTTTTTTCGGTTAAAGGATTTTAAATAAGATAAACGACAAAAAAAGATTCTAGTGTATACTTCAAATCCTACATTTTGATCGATAATTTTAGGCTATTTTGTAACAAAAGAAGCATTAACAATCCTTATTAAAACAATAAAATCCGCTTCTTGTCGAAACGGATTTAATTTCTTATTAAAATATCTACTAAACTTTTTTGTAACTGGAATTGTACTCTTCCATTAGATTCATAATCGCATGCATCAACTCTTTTGTTTCTAATAAAATATTAAAATATAAAGTAGTATTCTTAGGACTGGATTCTTCAGTTCGGGTTCTGGAGACCTGTTTTTCGATCTTATCAGAAATACTATTGAGTATATCATCTTTTGAAGCAACAATAACACTTATTTCTTCAAATTTCTTCTCTGTAAAGATGTGATCTATTCTACCTAATAAAACACTAAGCGTATCATCTATTTCCTTTAGATCTGTAATTTGATTATACCTAAGGGGTTTATGGTTGTTGTTTACATGTTTGTAACTCTTCTTAGATATATATTCCAGCGATTGGGCTATATCTGTGAGATAACCCAGAATGGTGATATAAAAACTACTTCCTCTTACACTGGTCTCATCAAGGCTTTTGATAAAGAAAAAGATATGATCCCTAAGATCTTCAATTTCAGCTTCAAGTTTTGCGACACCTTTCTTGCTTTTCTTAAGTTTTTTCTTGTCCTGTTTTGATAGGCCGGTCAATACATCTGAAAATATCTTATTAGATCTAGAAACCACATTAGAAATATTATCGGCACTTTCAGCAATAATTCCCTGTACGGTTTTGCTTTCCGATTTCTTAAGTCCAGATTTATCAGCTTTGGCGGTAGTTTTATTTTTATGAGAGATATAGTTTCTCACTAAAAGTCCAATTGCCAGCAATAACAGGATCGCAATCGCAGGGCCTTTTCCGAGAAAAATAATATAAGTCAGAATACCGGCGGCAGTGAAAGCGCTAAAGGCGGTAAAGAACCATCCCCCAATTACGTTCAAAACACCCGCTACTCTATACACTGCACTTTCCCTTCCCCAGGCTTTATCTGCCAGCGAAGTACCCATTGCTACCATAAAAGTTACGTACGTAGTGGATAATGGCAATTTATATGAAGTCGCTATGGAAATAAGAACACCGGCGACGGTAAGATTAATAGCCGCCCTAATCATATCGAAAGCAGGCTGTTCTTCAGCTTTATCTCCAATAAGAATCTCATCAGGCTTTGCAAAGCTTTTACTAATCCTTTTTTTAGTTCCTACCGGAAGGATATTTCTTAAACCATCAGCTAATTTTGTGCTTCCCGCAACAACTGCCCTGGAAAGCATATTTGGATCAAATTTTTCAGTTCCATGGCCCTGTCTGGAAAGTCCGATTTCAGTATCAGCTACCGTTTTTGCTTTTTTAGAAAACCAAAGTGTTAATACCATAATACCTCCAGAAATGAATAACAAAATTGGCTCTGCTGGAACTTTTTCTCTAAGAACTTCCATAGAGAAAGTAGAAGCTGCCTGCCCGGATGCTGCCCAGGCCTCATAGGAATGATAGGCTGCCATTGGCACCCCAATAAAGTTTACAAGGTCATTCCCTGAGAATGCCAGGGCCAAACCAAAAGTCCCTATACCAATTACGATAATAAGGATACTTCTTTTAAAGATTTTCATGAATAACCATGAGAATAAGGTCCAGAAAACGAAACTTACTCCTATCACTGTATAAACCTGGTTAGATAGTACGTCCTTAAAACTGTCATAATAAGGTGTTCCCTTTAGCCCTTTAAATATTATAAAATAACCTATTGCAGTTAAACAGATTCCGCCAAATAAAGCGCCAAAATTTTTGATCTTCTTTTCATATTCAAAAGAAAAAACCAGTCTGGATAACCATTGTACAATTGCCCCAATAGTAAATGCAATAACTACAGAGAGGAGGATCCCCATTATAATCTCTGTGGCTTTATCTGTATTTATGTATGTGGCAAGATTAGCCAGTGTTTCAGTATCTGAAGCGCTTATTTTTATAAGTGCCATAACTACTGCAGCTCCCAACAATTCAAAAACAATGGAAACCGTAGTAGAAGTAGGCATCCCCAGGGTATTAAAGAAATCGAGCAGTAGAATATCGGTGATCATGACCGCCATGAAAATAATCATGATCTCATCAAAATAGAATTGGCCGGGCATAAATATACCTTTCCGGGCCACTTCCATCATCCCACTGGAGAAAACCGCTCCAATAAAAATTCCCAAACTGGCAACGATCATGATGGTTTTAAAAGAGATTGCTTTAGAACCAATTGCAGAATTCAAAAAGTTAACCGCATCGTTACTCACACCAACCACTAAATCTGCGATGGCAAGAACCACTAATGCAACTAACATCAACAAGTAAATATTTTCCATATTGTTCTGTTTAAAAAACGGTGCAAGTATCCAATCAAATTAGGAATTTCTTGTTACCAAATTGTTATTTTTTTAAAAATGAAAATCGAAACCACATCTAAAGCCAATATAATCCTTATTGCCATTTTGCTCGGAGTAGCTTAGATCTGCCTGTATTTTTAATTTATGTCCTACAATATATTTAGAAGCTCCAACAGTATATTCATCACGTCCTGATAAATTTGTTATTTCATTAAAATCTATCGTGGAATATCGAGCAGCAATCTCGTAATTATTCTTAAATAAATAGCCCGCCTGAATATTGAATGCGTCTCCTTCAGCCACTACGTATTCAAAAAAATCTGTTTCTCCCGGCTGCATGGCTAATGGTTCATCTGCTTCCCTATCAGCATATTCAGCCATAAAAGAGAAGCCCTGGTACTTAAACACAGCATCTAAAAAGAAAGTAGAAATGTCTGTTTTGTATAATGTTCCGTCTTCAAATTCCATAAAACTTCCCAGATTGCTTCTGGTTTTAACGGCATCATCATTAAAATCATAAACCACTCCCAGCATTAACTTAGGATTTTCTTCACGTTCAAGATCAGATTGTATATAATCTCCCTTTTTAGTAAACTCGCCAAAAGGCAGGAGTTCAAGTCTTCCGGTATATTGAAGCCCCCCAAGATTTCCAACGGTAATATTTCTACCTTCTCCCTGGGATAAGGCGAATTTTTCCTTGATCACAAAATTATTACCAAGGTTGAGCTTATGATGAAGTTGGATACCAATATCCCGGTCTATATTGAATCGGCTATTAAGGATAGAACGATTTATGAATTGCAGGTTTGCTGAAGAAATTACCCGCTCCACATTTCCAGGAAGTTTCGTTTGACCCGCCCATAATTCAAAATTTTCGTAGAAATTCCATTTCAGAACCGCATCAAGAATATACCTTGGGGCATTACCGGTATATGTATTAGCGCCAGATATATCATTATTTGAAAGGCCTAATTCAATTTTATATTTCAATTTAGGCGTCAATGCCCAACCATCAAATTTTAACCTGGCCCTTCTTATTAGGAAAGACTGCTCTGGTTTATCATAGCTTTCACCATTATAATTCCAAAATGTATTTGATCTAAATTGAATTCTTGGGGCAAACTTCACGCTAAAAGAACTGTCTTTAGCGGTAAAATTAATCAGGCCTTTACCGAAACTGGTGTCGCTGATCTCTTGTGATTGTAGACTGAAGGCAGAAAGCATGCATGCAATTACTGCATAAATAGCATTTTTCATGGAAATCGTTTCTAAGTTTTTGTCGGCGACAAAGAAACAAAACCAAGGTTAAGTTAATGTTTCCAGATTATTAAGCCTTCTACATATTTTCAATTCAAAATTTTGGATATAAAGCTATTAGAAAAAAAGTGAAGGGATGCAAATTTAAAAAATAAAAAGGGCTGCCAAGGAAGACAGCCCTGCACACTATATATATCTAGTCGACAAAAACTATAACGATTTCAAGTGTGCTTCTTAGATTACACAAATAAAACCCAACAGTTTAACCTTATTATCAAGGCTATATTAAATTAAAATTAAAACTGTAGAAAACTTTCTATTTTAAGAGGGCAGAGCGTGGATCAATCTCAAAAGTTGTGTGTGGATTAAAATAGAAAATCGATTTTTGTAAA
>CAXGBX010000061.1:0-9594 GCA_964008195.1 uncultured Flavobacteriaceae bacterium | reverse complement strand
GACTGGTTTTTAAATTGAAAAAAACCACAAGTTCGTTTATGGACTTTTCATTGAACTGAATCTTCTGTGCCTTTAACTTTCGGGCGAGTACTGCTTTTCCTTCTTCTGCAATCTCTTTTTTCTCATCTTTTAGGGATGATTTTATCTTTGCCCTGGCCCTTGCCGTATTAGCATAATCCAGCCAGTTGATATTTGGCTTGGCATTTTCTGAAGTAATAATCTCAACCTGATCGCCACTTTTAAGTTCGTGACTTAAGGGAACCAATTTATTGTTTACTCTGGAGCCCCTTGTATGCAAGCCAATTTCGGTATGTATGCTGAAAGCGAAATCTAATGGAGTAGAACCTTTGGGTAAAGATTTGAGGTCTCCCTGTGGGGTAAATACAAAAATCTCCTTGGAGTAAAGGTTTAGTTTGAATTGTTCTACGAAATCCACCGCATTTATATCAGAACTTTCCAGAGCTTCCTGTAAACGGGTTACCCATTCTTCAAAACCTCTTTCTTCCTTATTATCATTTCCCTGTTTATATTTGTAATGCGCAGCATAGCCTTTTTCGGCAATTTCATTCATCCGTTCACTCCTAATCTGCACTTCCACCCACCTTCCTTTTGGGCCCATTACGGTAATATGAAGCGCTTCGTATCCAGTTGATTTTGGCGAAGAGATCCAATCCCTTAAACGGGTAGGGTTAGGCCTAAAGTGATCTGTTACTATGGAATAGATCTTCCAGGCCAGGAATTTTTCCTGGGAGGGTTCACTTTTATAAATAATCCGGATCGCAAATTTGTCGTAAATCTCATCAAAATTAATGTTCTGAGTTTTGATTTTTTTGTTGATGGAATAAATGGATTTCGGTCTTCCTTTGATCCCGTAATCCAGATTTTCCCGGTCCAACGAATCCTCAATTATCTTACTGAATTCTTTAATATAGAGATCCTGTTCTTCCTTGCTCTCCTTGATTTTAGTAAGAATATCATTATACACATCTGGTTCTGTATATTTCAAACCAAGGTCTTCGAGTTCAGTCTTAATATTATAAAGCCCGATTCGGTGAGCCAGTGGCGCGTAAATATATAGGGTTTCAGAAGCGATCTTCACCTGTTTATCCGATCTCATCGCATCCATAGTTTGCATATTATGCAACCTGTCTGCAATCTTAATGATGATTACCCTAACATCATCATTCAGGGTTAACAACATTTTTCTGAAGTTCTCGGCTTGCAGGGAAACGTTCATATCCTTTTTTAAACTGGAAATTTTGGTGAGGCCCTCAACGATTTTCGCAACGGTTTCGCCAAACATTTCGGCTAGGTCTTCTTTGGTGTATTTGGTGTCTTCTACGACATCATGTAGCAGTGCAGCCGCGATAGAAGTTGCATCGAGTCCAATCTCTGAAGCCACAATTTTAGCTACGGCTATGGGATGGAAAATATAGGCTTCACCAGATTTTCTCCGCTGATCTTTATGCGCATCTACAGCAGTATCAAAAGCCCTTCGAATAAGCTTTTTATCATCCTCATTCAGCGTTTGATAGCTTATACGAAGCAATTCTTTATACTGCCTTGCAATTTGCTTATTTTCCTTTTCTATAGCTGCCTCTGTCATGGTTTAAAAATACAATTAAGATTAAAAGCAAACAACTAAATACCAGCCTTCAAATTGCGATATCTCTGCAACAGACTGGGATGAGAGTAATGTACAAAAATATAGGCTTTGTGCGGAGTTAAATTACTCAAAGTGTTTTTTGATAATTTTTTCAAGCTTGAAATAAGAGAATTGGCATCGTAAGTATTCTTTGCAAAATTATCTGCCTGATATTCAAATTTTCGGGACATATAGTTCATGATGAGTCCTGTAATTTCTGAAATTGGGCTATATAATAATCCGAAGGCTACCAGCCCGATATGAAAACTAGGTTCTGCCACCCCAAGCGCTTGGGACAAAGCTGGATTTCCAATAAATAAGGATAATAACCAAAGAGTAAAGCCAGTTGTTAGAACTGAAACTACCAGATTTACGATAATATGGTTTTTTTTATAGTGTCCTACTTCATGCGCCAGGACCGCTACAATCTCTTCCTCCTCCAGATCACTGATCAAGGTATCATAAAGTGTGATCCTTTTTTCACTTCCAAAGCCTGAAAAATAAGCGTTTGCCTTCGTACTCCTTTTGGAGCCGTCTATCACAAAAATATTGTCCAGCTGGAAACCAACACTTTGTGCATATTCTTCAATTTTAGATCTTAAAGAACCATTTTTTAAAGGTGTTTGTTTATTGAAAAGCGGCACAATTAACTTCGCGTAGAACATATTCATAAATACTGAAAATACCGCTACCAATATCCAGGCATACCACCAGAAATCATCCCCTGCAAATTGATAGAACCAAACAATAAGGGCTAATATGCCACCGCCTATAATGGCAGACATCGCCAAAGCTTTTAATTTATCCAATAAAAATGTTCCCTTTGTTGTTTTATTGAAACCATATTTTTCTTCTATAACAAAAGTACTATACCAGGAAAATGGGGTCATTAAGATATCACTCCCCAGCATAATGATGCCAAAGAAAATCAAGGCAACTAAAACAATATTATCAGTAATACTCCTGGCGATATTGTCTATATAAGCAAAGCCATCAAAAATGATAAAACCTAGCGTTAACAGAACAGAAAAGGTGGAAGTGATCATTCCGAATTTAAATCGTTCTTTTTTGTAGCGCTGTGATTTCTCATATTCTGTGGAATCATAAACATCGTCCAGTTCTGCCGGAACCGGATCATCAAAATGTTTAGCATTAAGCGTATCGAGGATTTTATCGATCATAAAATCTATAATGATGATCCCTATGATGATATAAAATATGGTTTCTGAGTTCAAGTTTCTTTAGGCTTTGAGATTTATAATTTTTTGAGATTCTAAAACAATCCCGATAGTTATCGGGACAGAATGACGTCCTTTCAATTTATGAAGCTTTTAGAACATCATTTTTTAAATATTTCTTGCAAGTTAGTGCTGAATACTATTACATTTTTTTTTCGACAGATCTTTGTCTTTTAGCCTCAAAAATAAGAATTCCGGCGGCCACAGAAACATTCATAGAATCTATTTCACCGTGCATGGGAATAATGATATTTTGAGTAGAATTTTTTCTCCATTCGTCACTCAGGCCGGTAGCTTCTGTCCCCAGAACTATTGCTGATGCCTGTTTAAAATCCATATCAGAATAAATTTTTGAAGCTTGTAATGTAGCAGCGTAAATATTAATATGTTGCTTTTTCAGAAATTCAATGATCTCAGAAGTAGTGCCGGTTGCTATTTGATTGGTGAAAATACAGCCTACGCTGCTTCTTATGATATTAGGGTTATAGAGATCGGTTTTAGGGTTGGCGATGATAACTGCATCTACCGCTGCGGCATCGGCGGTTCTTAATATTGCCCCAATATTCCCAGGTTTTTCAGGTGCTTCAGCCACTAAGATAAGTGGGGTTGAATTGTTGAAACTCAAGTTTTTTAAATTATGGGAAATTGATCTGAAAACGGCGATCAAACCCTCTGTACTTCCCCGGTAAGCCACCTTTTCATAAACATCCTGACTAACTTCAGTAATTTCAGCAGGTTCATTCTCATTGCTTTTAGCCATTTCAACCACCTCCTGAAAATTTATCATTTCCGGGATGAAATAAAAATGGAGTGGGAGATAACCACCTTTGATTGCAAGCTTTATTTCCCTTATTCCTTCTACAATAAAAAGTTCTTCTTTCCTTCTATTACGGGACTTTTCCTGTAACTGAAGGAGCCATTTCACTTCTTTATTCTGGGAACTGGTGATCTGTTTAAACATAGCGGTAAAAATACACAGATATTGAGCATAAAAAAAGTTGCCTGAAAAGGTAGAAAACTTTGTCAAGCTGAGCGGAGTCGAAAATTTAATATACTATTCGCCAAATAGCCTTCGTCTGCGCTCAGGCTGACCTTAAGTAATGTTACTCTTTTCCAGGCAACTTCTGGCTTGTTCAGCTTTGATTATTCGCTTTCCTTATCTTTGTATTTATTCGAATATCTTTTCCAAAGTTCGGTTTGATGCGTCTCCAGACTTACTTCTCTACCATCGATAAAAGCATGAGATAATATATTGGTTCGCATGTCCAGGGCATCTCCTTCAGAAATAAATAAAGTGGCAGATTTTCCCTTTTCCAGACTACCATAATTATCGTCGATACCCAGAATTTTGGCCGTATTAGAGGTAATTAGTTTAAGGGCATCTTCTTTATCCATTCCAAATGCAGCAACGGTACCCGCATAAAATGGCAGATTTCTGGAATTCATTCGCTCCATTTGTCCGCTACCTTCAATAGCTACAAGAACACCTTCATCCTGTAGTAATTTTGCTAATTTGTAGGGATAGTCATAGTCTTCGTAGTCGTTATTCGGAGTACTGTGAGGGCGGTTCACCAACACCGGAATATCATTCGATTTTAGATCTTTTGCAACTCCCAGAGAATGGTAACCACCTACTATAACTATATTGTTCAAATTATGATCTTTTTTAAATTGAATTACGTCCATGATTTCCTTTTCACCATCAACATGCACAAATACTTTCTTTTTTCCACTAAAAACAGTTTCCATGGCTAAAGAAGGAAGGTCTTTATAATCCCTATCCCCGGCAAGATAAGCTTTTGAAGAAGCGAAGAAATCTGAAAGTTTCTGAACCTCTTCCATATATTCTTTGTTCGATTTGAGACCTGGATCTTCACCTCGCCACCAGCGACCTCTTCTGAAAGCATCGGGCCAGTTAATATGAAGGCCGTCATCTTCCTTTACCACCGCGTCTTCCCAATTCCAGGCGTCAAACTGAACAATAGACGAGGTTCCGGAAATTAGTCCGCCCCTGGGCACGATCTGTCCCAAAAGCACACCGTTGGGCCTCATAGATTCTACGATCTTACTTTCGGTATTATAAGCAATTAAACTGCGAACGTTTGGTAGCATTTCTCCCATTTCGTCCTGGTCTTCGGTAGCTTTAACCGCCGCGATCTCAACCAGACCAAGCGTGGAGTTTGGTGCGATAATGCCGGGATAAACATGTTTTCCTTCAGCATTGATGATTTTTCCTGGATATTGCTGCTTGGTTAGATTTGCAGCGATAATTTCGGTAATTACACCATCTTTAAAAATGATAAGGCTGTTTTCTATCACCTCTCCGTTTCCAATGTGCGCGGTCGCTCCCACAATACTGATTGGTTCCGACTGCTTATCGGCAGGTGTTTGCTGAGCAAAACTGTTTCCTGAAATGATCAGCACTGCAATTAAAATGTATGTATTGAATTTTCTCATTTTTCCTCTGGTTTTTTACTGAACTTCTTCTAATAGATCACAATGAACGTGTTGTTCTTCCTTCTTTACTACGGGTTGGGTTTTAACTCCGCTGTTCTTCGCCTGAAGCATCTGGCCAATAAGCTCATTTCGTTCCTGCTTTATCTCATTTCTCAGTTTCTCATCACGTTCTATATCAAAATACATAGTTCCTTCGATCATTGTTTTTTCTGGTTTCGCATATATAGAAAGCGGATGATTGTTCCAGAGCACCAGGTCTGCCTGTTTTCCGGTTTTAATACTTCCCACAAGCTCATCTACATGTAAAAGCTTCGCTGGATTGATGGTTACCATCTTCCAGGCGTCTTCTTCACTCATCCCACCATATTTCACACTTTTCGCAGCTTCCTGATTCAATCTTCGGCTCATTTCACCATCATCACTATTGATCGCCACAGTAATGCCTACATCATTCATAATCGCTGCATTGTATGGGATCGCATCATTCACCTCATATTTGTACGCCCACCAGTCTGAGAAAGTGGAGGCCCCAACACCGTGTTCTTTCATTTTATCAGCAACCTTGTAGCCTTCAAGAATATGTGTAAACGTATTGATGTTAAAATCGAATTGTTCGGCAACGTTCATCAGCATATTGATCTCGCTTTGTATATAAGAGTGGGAGCTAACATATCGTTCACCGTTCAAAATTTCAACAAGAGTTTCCATTTCCAGATCTTTTCTGAAATCTTCACCGCCCTGATTCTTTTTAGTTTCATAAGCTCTTGCTTGAGAGAAATAGTCTATAAAGACCTGTTCTACCCCCATTCTGGTTTGCGGGAAGCGATTTCCACTCCAGTTAGACTGCTTTACGTTTTCTCCAAGCGCGAATTTTATAAATGGTGGTGCCTGTTGAAAGATCAGGTCACTGGCAGATTCACCCCATTTTAACTTCAGAATAGCTGAACGTCCCCCAATTGGATTGGCTGAACCATGCAGGAGCTGAATAGTGGTTACGCCTCCGGCAAGATCCCTGTAAATTCCTATATCTGTAGGATCTACCACGTCTTCCATGCTAACTTCCGCAGAAGAATTATGACCGGCTTCGTTGATATCTGAAGCGGCAATATGAGAATGTTCGTCAATAATACCAGCGGTTAGGTGTTTGCCAGTCGCATTTATCACCCGTGCTCCACCAGCATTTAAATCATGACCAATACGAACTATTTCACCGTTTTTTACCAGTACATCTGTATTTTCCAGGATACCTTCATCTTCACTGGTCCAAACCGTGGCATTCTTAAATAATACGTTTTCCTGCTTAGGTTTTTCTTTGAACCCGTAAGCAATGTTCGGATAAGTAACTGGTTTCACTTCCGGAGTGTCTTTCTTTTTCTCATCCTTATCTTTTTCTTTTTTATCCTCATCAGTCTTTTTCATAGCCTGAAAAGCCATTTCATTTCCATTTGGCAGTATAGCTTTTCCTGAAATATTGTTGCTCGGAGCCGGAACATTTGCAACCAGCCTGATAAACTCAGTTTTAGTGGTGTCTGGAGAAGATAGGAGCAATGTCATCCAATTGTCATCAAAACTAAGTTTTGAACCAATTTTAGTATCACCCGTTTCTACTTCTACTTTAGGTTTAACCGGTTCGCCAGTTATTTTTAGCTTGTAGGTATCACCATTGAGCTTCAAATCGTAATTACCTGTAATATCGGTAACATCCATATTTGCCAGAACTTTTTTCTCGCCCTGGATCCAGTTTTCATAGAGTGTGGTTTCTTTATCAAAATAATCTCCGGAAGTAATAAGGAAATTGGCCCAGGCCCCTTCTTTAATTACTCCTAGTTTATTAGCTTGACCAATTGTTTTAGCTGGAACGGTGGTAAGGGATGCCAGTGCATCTTCTTTGGTTAAACCATATTCTACAGCTTTTAGAAGGTTTGATTTAAAATCTTTTTCAGCATCTATAGAATGAGTGGTAATGGTAAATGGCACTTTATTTTCTGAAAGCATTTTTAGATTTGCCGGCGCCTGGTTCCATTCTCTCATTTCCGCTAAACTCAAATATCCGGTGAGATAAGGATCTTCCACATCGTACGCTTCAGGGAATTTTAAAGGAACAATATAAGTTGCATTAGAAGCCTTAATTTCTTCCAGTCTTTGGTATTCATTTCCACTTCCAACGATGACGTATTGAATTCCGAATTCATCTCCCAGCTTATCTGCTCTTAATTGATTCAGCAAATTATCTGTGGTAAAGATTTGAACGAGGTTCTTATTTTTATTTAATGCTTCTAAGGCAAGATCTTTATTATCAGCATTTCCCTTTGCATACCAGTCGGCATCCAGGTAAGTCTGGCGTAAAAGTGCCATGGTTCCCATAATGGAAGTAGGGTAAGATTGTCTTGATAGCACACTTTTATCAAACGAAAAATATTGCGCAGATTTCCCATTTAAGATTCGGTCGCCCTCGCTAACCCCAAGAGTTAGTGCTACCAGCATTCCGGTTCCTCTTATAATACCATCTGGCACATGTGTATTTACTACCCCGAAACCCGCTTTATGGTATTTTTCAGCTTCTTTTGAATCAAAACTGAACTGTGAAATGGCATCTGTTTCCGGTCTAATATGATCGTTCCAATAGTAACCTTCCCGGGAAGCATCATACTGAGGGCCATTTCCGCCTTCAGCCCTTTTCGGTTTTGAGATTCCGAAATCACTATAAAGATCAATAAATGAAGGATAAACTTCTTTTCCCTTCAGATCTATTACAATGCTATTTTCAGGAACATTTACAGATTTGCCCACGGCAGTAATTTTACCGTCTTTCACAGCAAACATTCCATTATTGATCAGCGTTTGAGGATCTACATGGATTTTGGCATTTTTAAAAACGGTGTAATTGGTATTACGAGATTTTACACCATCATTTTTCGGGAAATATTCCTGTGACTGCATCGAAAAGGCAACGAGGAAAATTCCTAAAAACAGTAATTTTAATTTCATAAAAATGGGTGGTTTTTAGATATATAAGATTGCTTAAATTTTTGAAAGCCTTAAAGTACTAAAATTTGAATAAATGTGAAGGGTTTACAGAGCGTTTCGGGTATCATCGAAATAATTTACCAGGAGGGCCACAACATAACTGTAACTCTTCATCCCGTCAGACTGGTTGTTTGCGATAAGGTAGCGGTTATAAGTAGCTTTAAAAATGGGTTCGAAAGGATTGGTGTGCCTTTGCCAGAATGCATCCACTTCACGATAGTTTTCAAGAACACCTTCGTTTATCGTTGCTATGAGTGCTTCTGCTTTTATCTGATCACGTCTGTAAAGCTCACTTAAACAGTAACTAAGTGCAAAAGTATAACCCGAATACCTGAATTTTTTGTCTGGATGGTTCATGGTAACCACGCAGGCAATGAAATTTGCTTCATTTTCTTTGGCGAAACCTAATTGATGTCCTACTTCGTGACTTGCCGTGGTAGGGATTTTATAGGGGACAATAAGGGTGTTTACCTGCGCTTCATTTGTAAGCGGATTCAGATATCCATTAAAGCCCATATAAGTTAGCGGCAGGCTATATAGAGATCTTTTTAGAGCCGCGCCGTTATAGGTCAATTCCGGGAATTCTTTTTCAATATGATCATAACCTTCTAGCGTTATTTCAATAAGTTCACTTTTAGTGTACTCATATTCTACTTTTACTGAATCATTTTCGGCTAAATCTGAATGAAGCTGATTCGATTTTTCAATTAATTTCTCGCTAAGCCTAATCAGTTTTTCAGTGGTATATTCATTTTCTATTTCCAGGCTTTTATGAAGTGGAAGCCGGTAATAGTTGAAGCCCCAGAACAGATGAAAACAGAAATAAATAACGGAAAGGCTGGCCAGCGCATCTGGGATCCAGATCTTAGGTTTTCTAAATCTTTGTTTAAACCGTCTTATTAACCATATAATTAAGAGAATTACCAGACTGGTATATAAAAAATCTCCAATTGAAAATGGAATCCATCCCAAACTATAGCGCATTATTTTAGAAATTATGGGGTACAAACCAAGCGAGTAATAGTTTTCTACAAATTCGGGATGGCTTGCAAGTATATTAATACCTGTAATTTGCACCGGTAGCAGGATGGCGAGTAGGAGGGTAGATTTTCTCTTCACGGTTTAAAAATACAAATATTCGGCAGGCCTCAAATTTTAGAGTTCGGTAAAATCGAATACCTTTGTGAAGATACCAAAATTAAGACTAATGAATGAAGAAATAAGAGA
>CAXGBX010000060.1:0-9657 GCA_964008195.1 uncultured Flavobacteriaceae bacterium | reverse complement strand
GGTTGACCAGCAAACCAATCTGATCAAAGTTTTAAAATAAAAATCTAAGGCTTTGGAATTCCTGAGCCTTAAATTTTAAATAGCGATATATACGTATATACATAACGCTTAAATGGCAGTAAAAAAGAAAATATATCTGGATTATAATGCAACCACACCAACTGATCCACGTGTGGTTGAAGCGATGTTGCCCTATTTCACCGAGAAATTCGGGAATGCCAGTAGTGATCATTTTTTTGGGTGGGATGCCAATGAAGCGGTAGAAAATTCCAGGGAACAGATCGCCAGGTTGATTAATTGTAAACCAAACGGCATTACATTTACTTCAGGAGCCACTGAAGCAGCAAATCTGGCACTTTTCGGATTTTGTCAAGTGTATCAATCAAAAGGAAAGCATATTATCTCTTGCAAGACAGAGCATAAAGCTATTCTGGATACATTAAAAGCTCTGGAAAATGATGGTTTTGTAGTAACATATTTGGATGTGGATTCTGATGGAAACATTGATCTGCAAGAATTAGAAAATTCTATTACTTCAGAAACGATTCTGGTTTGCCTGATGCTGGCAAATAATGAAACCGGGCTAATTCATCCCATGCATGGCATTGAAAAAATTGTTCATCCAAAAGGGGTGAAGCTAATGAGTGATATTACCCAGGCTGTTGGTAAATTACCTGTTGATCTCAAAGCGCTGAATCTGGATATAGCGATTTTCTCTTCTCACAAGATCTACGGACCAAAAGGCGTTGGTGCTCTATATATCAACAAGAAAAATGAGATCGAAATTGAACCTCAGGTTTTTGGAGGTGGACAGGAAAAGGGAATTCGTCCTGGAACTTTGAATGTTCCGGGTATCGTAGGATTTGGAAAGGCTGCTGAAATTGCTTTTTCTGAAATGGATGAAGAGGCAATAAGAATAGCAAAATTAAGAGATCAACTGGAAGGACTTTTAATGGAATCAGGTGCCTGTAAAATTAATTCCAGGGCTGCTGAACGCTTGCCAAATACGACCAATATCTCTTTTGAGAATATTGATGGTAACCAACTTCTCAGGAAATTGAATAGCCTGGCGGTTTCTCGAGGATCGGCCTGTACGTCCAATACAACTGAACCTTCCCATGCTTTAAAAGCTATGGGTTTAAGCGATGAACAGGCATTATCTTCTCTACGTATCAGTTTAGGAAGAAATACAAACCTTTCAGATATCGAATTCGCAGCCGAAGAAATTAGAAATATTGTGAACCAGTTAAAAAGAGCAGTGGTATGAGAGAACTGGTTGCAATCATAAATCAATATGAGCTTCTGAAAAATGAAGGCACACAAAGCGTCCTGGCTACCGTGGTTCATGTGGAGGGATCATCATACCGAAGAGCCGGTGCCCGCATGCTGGTTGATGAATTCGGGAATATCATAGGTGCCATAAGTGGCGGATGCCTGGAAGGAGATGCGCTTCGAAAGGCGCTGCACGCCTTGCACCAGCAGAAAAATAAACTTATCACTTATGATACCAGCGATGAAGATGATGCGATAATTGGAGCCCAGTTGGGTTGCAACGGCATCATCCAGGTTCTTTTTGAACCCTTAGATTATCAGGATCAAATGAATCCCTGCGAATTGCTGAAAAAAGTGATCGCTCAAAAGGTTGCTTTGGCAATCGTAATTCGGTTCAATCTGGATAAAACAAAAGAGCAGTTTGGAACTTCCCTAATAATTGATGAAAAATCAAACATTTGGGGTAAGAAAACACAACATGAATTCCTGGAACAAATTCTGGAGCAATCTCAATTGGTTTTGCAGGAAAATCGATCGTTTTTTGCAGAGCTAGAATTACAAAAAGAGATCAGCCATATTTTTATTCAGAATTATCAGCCTCCGGTAAAACTTATTATTGTTGGAGCCGGGAATGATGCTCAGATCCTGGCACAACAAGCCGATCTACTTGGCTGGGATGTGATCGTGACCGATGGCAGGCCAACTCACGCCAATAAAGAACGTTTTACCAGTTCCTGCCAGGTTATAGTCTCGAAACCTGAAAAAACACTGGGGAATATCGAAATAGATCAGCGCAGTTGTTTTGTGCTGATGAGTCATAATTACAATTATGACCTCGCGGTTTTAAAGCTGTTGCTTGATGAACAGAAGATACCTTACATCGGAATCCTTGGTCCATTAAAAAAATATCAGAGAATGCTGGACTATCTCAAGGAGGAAGGATTTGAATTAAAAGATGAGATGCTAAAGAAGATCCATGCTCCTGTAGGTCTGGAAATTGGGGCAGAAACCCCAGCAGAGATTGGACTTTCGATTTTAGCGGAAATCCAATCGGTTCTAACAGGAAAAAGTGGCAGACCTCTAAAGGAGAAGTCTACAACAATTCATGAAAAGAAGGATAATCGATTTAGAAGAATTTTAAAAGTATAGTGTTAACTGTAGAAGCTTTATCAAAACTTATCTTTCGTCACCCTGAACTTGATTCAGGGTCTAACTATAATTCAATAGATGCTGAATCAAGTTCAGCATGACGGGAAGATTATATGGAAGGGAATCGAATAAAGATGAACTATGAACAAAAAAAATAAAATAGGAGTTGTAATTCTTGCTGCCGGTTCTTCGAGTCGGTTGGGGTACCCTAAGCAATTGGTGAAATTCAAAGGGAAACCAATGCTGCAACATATTATAGATGTGGCAGATTCTTTGGAGTTTGAAACCGAAGTGCTGGTCCTGGGTGCCGCTACGGAAGAAATAAAACATAAGATCGAACCGAAAAAATTTGAAATCCTTTTTAATGAAAACTGGCAGGAAGGAATGGCTTCAAGTATCAAGGCAGGTCTGGAGAGGTCTCTGGAAAAGGAAAAAGACCTGGAACATTTACTTATTCTGCTCTCCGATCAGCCATTTGTGAAAGAGAAACGAATTGATGCCTTGATAACGGAACAATTAGCTGGGAGCGAGGCTACTTTTTCAGAATATGACGGGGATGTTGGTGTTCCTGCTATTTTTTCCAATTCGGTTTTCCCGTATTTGAAAGAATTGCAAGGAGATCATGGAGCTAAAAAACTGGTCTATGATAAGAAAATCCAGTTCCGGACGGTAAAATTTGAAAAAGGAAATTTTGATGTGGATACTAAAGAAGATGTGGATTTATTAAAGAAGTTAGAGAAGAAATGAAAGTGACGGTAAAATATTTTGGAATGATCGCTGAATCTGCGGGTAGAACCGAAGAGGTTCTGGATGTTGCTTCGGGAACTTCCTCTATAGAGCTGAAAGATCAGCAGGTACGGAAATACCAGATTCAGGACCCTGAATCTGTACAGCTGGCGGTGAACCAGAATTTAGATAATAAAATAGAATTAAATGAAGGCGATGAGGTGGCATTTTTGCCGCCATTCGCAGGTGGATAATGAGATACGATCGACAAATAAAATTAGATGAAGTTGGAGTTCCAGGTCAGGAAAAACTTCGAAATGCCAGTGTGCTTATCATTGGTGTTGGCGGACTGGGTTGTCCTGCCGCGCAATACCTCGTTGGAGCCGGGATTGGGAGGCTCGGGCTTATAGATCACGACCGGGTTTCGCTTTCAAATCTTCATCGGCAGTTATTATTTACCGAGGAGGATCTGGGGAAATCGAAAGCTGTGGTGGCAAAATCAAGACTTCAGCAGATGAATTCAGAAGTTGAAATTGATGTTTTTGAGGAACCTTTAAGTATAGAGAATGCAGAAAATCTGTTTCAGCTTTATGATATTATCCTTGATGGAACCGATAATTTTGAAACAAAATACCTGATCAATGATGCCTGTATTCTAACAGAAAAACCATGGGTCTATGCTTCGATCTATAAAAATGAAGCACAGCTTTCGGTATTCAATTTTCAGGAGGGACCTTCTTACCGATGCCTCTTTCCGAAGACCACCAGGCAGAATATAAGTTGTGAAGCAACTGGAGTACTTGGAGTTACCCCGGGGATTCTGGGAACCATGCAGGCGGCTGAAGTTTTAAAAATGATACTTGGTGCCGGGAATGTGCTTTCGGGAAAATTAAAACTGGTTAATGTCCTATCTGAACAGGATCAACTATTCAATATTTCAAAGCGAGTAGAGGAGATCGAAAAGATCAGAAAGGAAGGGATTATTCCGGTGAGGATAGAATGCAAAATTTCTGACGAGACAAAGATTTACCTGGATATCCGCGAAATATTCGAACAACCAAGGCTCAGTTCAGGAAAAGTTCTTCAAATTCCGCTTAGCGAACTGGAAGATCGTTTAGAAGAAATTCCGAAGCAGGAAGAGGTATTGGTTTTTTGCCAGTCGGGGAAACGAAGTAAAAAAGTAGTGGATTTATTAAAAGCACAATTCGAATTCAATAATCTTATAAATGTTGAAGGAGGAGTAGAAACAATAATCGATGAAGAAATAGAGAGAGACCCTGAATCAAGTTCAGGGTGACGAGCTCACAGGAAACGTCATGCTGAACTCGTTTCAGCATCTCAGAAGACTGATTAAAATTAGACACTGAAATAAATTCAGGGTAACAATTAATAAGTTTCACGTCATGCTGAACTTGATTCAGCATCTAATCATGAGAAAGTAGTATGCTGATTCAGCACCAAGAAAATGAGAAAAAGTTTTGTTTACATATTATCTAATAAAACTAGAAGTGTGTTCTATATCGGTATGACGAATAAGTTGAATTATAGAATTGAGCAACATAAACAAGGAGTTGGATCAATATTTACAAAGCGATATAAAGTTGTGGATCTTCTATATTTTGAAGAATTTATGGATATCACCCAGGCAATTGGAAGAGAAAAACAACTGAAAAACTGGAGGAGAGACTGGAAAATCGATTTAATTAAAAACTTTAATCCGGAAATGAAGGATTTGTATAGTAGTTTATAAAGAAATTATGGAGTTATAACAAGAAACCCTAAGTCAAGCTCAGGGTGAAGAACTCACAGGTAATATCATGCTGAACTTGTTTCAGCATCTATATGAATTGAAAAGAAAGAAAATACTTATGAGACCCCGAAATAAATTCAGGGTGACGATAAATGAGAATGATGTCAAATAGAAATTAATGGATAAGAAAAAACCAAAAAAAGTATTCGTTCAGGGCGCCATTCCGCCGGAAAAGATCGCTAACTCCATTGCGAATCATCAGTCCAAAACCAATATTGGAGCACATAGTATTTTTCTGGGGCAGATCCGGGCTGATGAAATCAACGGGAAAACAGTAAGTGCGATAGATTATTCAGCTTATGAGGAAATGGCTGAAAACGTTTTTCATGAGATCAGGGAAGCGGCATTTTCGAAATTCAATATTACCTGCGCGCATATTTATCATAGCCTGGGCGAAGTGAAAACTGGGGAAATCTGCCTTTTCGTTTTCACTTCTTCGGCGCATAGAAAGATTGCCATAGAGGCCTGCAATTATTTTGTAGAGGAAATCAAGGCCAATGTGCCCATTTTCGGAAAAGAGATTTTCGAAGATGAAACTCATCAATGGAAAGTGAATAAATAGATGTTTAAATATTAAATGATTCTTTTCGCCATTTAGTTATCAAAGGACTAAGCGTATATTTTAATTGATGGTGAAAATTAACCGGCCTATCGAAAACTTATTGTAAAATTTGAAGTGAAACCACCGTAAAATTTTAGGCTGTTTGAGCGAAATGAATTTTGGTTCATATAATTATAATTTCAATCGAGTTCCTAAAATTTAGGTGGTGAACGATTAATTAAAATAAGGTTTCGTAAGCCTAGGTTTTTTTGGTTACTTTTTTCATCAATGGAAAAAAGTAATAGAAAGCTATAGAATGAAAAATTATGGTTGATATTACAAATAAAATAACCACCCTTAGGGAAGCTACTGCGATTGCTGTGGTACGGACTTCAAGAGAGGAGACAATTCAAGCAATCAGGGAAAATAAAGTTCCGAAAGGCAATGTCTTTGAAATGGCTAAGGTTGCAGGATTGCTGGGTGTAAAGAAAACACCTGACTTGCTTCCGGACTGTCATCCATTACCTATAGAATATACCGGCGTTGAATACGAAATTAACGGCCTGGAGATACAAATCTCGGTTAGGGTTAAGACGATCTATAAGACCGGAGTTGAGGTGGAGGCGATGCACGGCGCCAGTATTGTAGCGCTTACGATGTATGATATGCTGAAGCCTATCGATAAAAATGTAGAGATCGGGACTATCCGGCTTCAGGATAAAAAAGGTGGAAAATCATCTTTTAAAGTCAATTCTGAAGGGCTTAAGGCACAAATTGTGGTGTGTTCAGATACTATTTCAAAAGGTCAGGGAGAAGATAAAGCCGGAAAGGCGATCGCTTCAAAACTGAAAGAACAGGGAATTGAATCTGAAATTAGTATTATTCCCGATGAAGCCAAAGAAATAAGATCAGCTCTGAAAAATGCCAGGACAGATATGGTTATTTTCACAGGAGGGACGGGAGTTGGACCGCGAGATGTAACTCCTGAAACCATTGAACCCTTTCTGGATCTAAGGTTGAAAGGGGTAGAGGAGCAAATGAGAAATTACGGTCAGCAGCGGATGCCTTATGCGATGTTATCAAGGTCTGTAGCCGGGATAATGGACGGAAAAGTGGTGCTGGCATTGCCAGGCTCGACCAAAGGAGCAGCAGAATGCATGGATGCGATATTTCCGCATGTATTGCACGTTTTTAAAGTGATAGAAGGAAAAAGACATGATTGAAGAAAAGAAGAAAATAGTAGATAATTTTGGACGACCGCATACTTATCTCAGGATTTCCCTGACCGACAGGTGCAATCTTCGTTGTTTTTACTGCATGCCCGAAGAAGGGATCGAACTCATGGAGAAATCCAATATCATGACTCTGGAAGAGATCATTGATCTGGCAAGGACATTTCGTAACCTTGGGGTGGATACTATCCGTCTCACCGGCGGGGAGCCATTGGTGCGAAAGAATTTCGGTTACTTGGTAGAAGAACTTGCAAAACTGGGGGTTACTTTAAAGATCACCACCAACGGGATCATGCTGGATAAATACCTGGATCTTTTTCAGAAGATTGGCCTAAAAAAGATCAATCTCAGCCTGGATACCCTGGATAAAGCAAAGTCGGTTTTTATAACCAAGCGGGATTATTTTGACCGGATCTGGAAAAATATTCAGCAGGCTTTAGAGATGGATATGGAGGTCAAGCTGAATATTGTACTTATCAAAAGCGTTAATGACAACGAGATCAATGATTTTATAGAGCTTACCAAAAACAAGAATCTGACGGTCAAATTTATCGAGTTCATGCCTTTTAAGGGTAATAAATGGGACTGGAGCAAGGGAGTTTCGGAACAGGAAATTCTTGATATAGTTTTTGAAAAATTCGGGAAAGTTGAGGAATTGAAAAACCCGAAGCATAGCACCTCCAAAAATTTTAAGGTGAAAGGGCATACAGGAAGTTTCTCGATCGTGAGCACTATTACAAATCCGTTCTGTTCTGAGTGCAATAGAATCAGGGTTACGGCCGACGGGAAAATGAAAAATTGCCTTTTTGCTAATTCTGAAACTGATCTGCTCACTCCACTTAGAAATGGTGAGGAAATGGATAATATTATCATTAACGCGATCAAAACCAAGAAATATTCACGGGATGGAATGGATGTGAAAATGGACCCCGAGCATTACGAAAAGAACAGGTCAATGATATCAATAGGAGGCTAATGGTTACAGTCGAAGAAGCTTTAAAGATCGTTCAGGAACAACCTGTAAAACTGAAAACTGAAAACCGTCATCTTGAGGATTGTCTTGGATTTTCCCTTTCCGAAGATATCACTGCTCCATTTGATATGCCTTCATTCGACAATTCCGCGATGGATGGTTATGCTCTCTGTGGTATATATAAAGAATATAGAATTGTAGGGGAAGTCGCAGCAGGCGATATGAGTGAGATAGAATTGAAAGAAGGGGAGGCCGTTCGCATTTTTACCGGGGCCAAAGTTCCTGAAAAAACTACCGCAGTAATAATGCAGGAAAAGGTCTCTGTTCAAGGAGATAAACTACTTCTGGAAACAGAACCAAAAGGAGGGCAGTGTATTCGCAGCAAAGGAGAAGAATTAAAAGAAGGTCAGCTTGTTTTTGAAAAAGGCTACAGTATAACTCCTGCTGGTATCGGTTTGATTGGAAGTCTGGGAATTGAAAAAGTTGAGGTCTTTAAAAAGCCGGTTATTAATTTAATTACTACCGGGAATGAATTGATACAGCCAAATAAGCCAAAAGCCGAAGGCCAGATCTTTGAATCCAATAGCTATGCCCTTGCTGCTGCCTGTGAGAATTTCGGTTTTCACTGTCAGGATAAGAAACAGATCGAAGATAATTTTGAAGCGATAAAATCAGAGATCAAAGAATCCCTGGAAACTTCAGATGTATTGATACTTTCGGGTGGAATTTCGGTTGGGGATTATGATTTTGTAAAACAGGCGCTGGAAGAGAATGGAGTAGAGGAGCAATTCTATAAAGTTTTTCAGAAACCGGGAAAACCGTTGTATTTTGGAAGAAAAGGAGATAAGTTTATTTTTGCCTTACCGGGAAACCCGGCATCTTCACTGAGTTGCTTTTATGTTTATGTGCTGCCTTTTCTATATCAGTTAAGTAACTCAGATAAAGGTCTCGATAGATACTCTTTCCCAATTTCGCATAATTTTGAGAACAGAGGAGACCGGCCTTCATTCTTAAAAGCGAAGATCAGTAATTCTAAGGTAGAAATTTTGAACGGGCAAGGCTCTTCGATGATACAATCGATGGCTCTGGGGAATGCCCTGGCATTTCTGGATGCCGAAACTTCGGTTAAAAAAGGGGATCTTATTGAATGTCTTCTAATTTCATAATATGCCCTTAGAATACCTCCCATTTATCTTTTTCCTGATTGCTTTATTCTACAGTTCCGTTGGCTTTGGGGGAGGTTCCAGTTATCTCGCAATTCTTAGCCTCGTCCTTACCGATTTCTACGAAATACGCTCTACAGCACTTATCCTGAATATTTGTGTGGTGACGATCGGCACCATTATTTATATTAAGAACGGAGTTTTAAAACCAAAACTGATATGGCCATTTTTTGTTCTAAGTATTCCAATGGCGTATCTGGGAGCACAGTTAAGGCTTTCTCAAACCGTATTTTTTTTGATCCTGGGTAGCGTACTGGTGCTTGCCGGGATTTTTATGAGCTTAAGATTTGTAAAAGGCAAACTCGAATCTCAGGAGTTTTCTAAACCCAAAAAATTTATTCTTGGAGGAAGCATAGGTTTGCTTTCCGGGATTTCGGGAATAGGTGGAGGTATTTTCCTGTCGCCGGTATTGAATCTTCTGAAATGGAAGGATCCCAGGATCATTGCTTCCCTGGCGTCGTTATTTATCCTGGTGAATTCGGTAGCCGGACTCATTGGACTCAACGTCGCGGAAACTTTTTACCTGGATTATCAGCTTGTAATAAAACTCATTGCTGCAGTAGTGCTTGGCGGAAGCCTGGGGTCCTATCTTTCCAATAAGAAATTTAACCTGAAATTTCTGGGAATTCTAACCGCCATCCTGGTTTTCTATGTAGGCTTAAGATTAATTTTATTGAGCGGATTTGCTCTAAGGATTTGAATTGATCTATTTGCCAATACAGAAGTTTTCA
>CAXGBX010000059.1:0-9666 GCA_964008195.1 uncultured Flavobacteriaceae bacterium | reverse complement strand
TTCAAATTTATATCTTGAGAATAACGAAGATGATGCTGTAGACTGGACTGAAGGATGGAATGGAACAATTACAAATACGTATGTAAACCATACGATTAGCAATTTTTCTACTGCGATTGAAGCAGACAAGAGAAACGCATCTCCAAAAATTATCAATTTTACAGCTGTATCTACTACAGGTGGAACTGCCTTACAGTTTAAAGCTACTTCTGGAGCTGAAATCGAAGGCCTTTCACTTTCCGGATATGAAACTATTATTGATATTACTGATGATAACAGAACCGATTTAAGCGGAATTACCATAGATGGTGAAACAGTAAATCTTGGAGCTGCTTATGATGCTGAAGCAACTGTAGACGTTGAGATGTTCAACTGGGTAAACTAATAAAACGAAATATTTTAATAATTTGATTATCAATAATTAACCTTATTAAAAGGGATTGCAACGAGCAATCCCTTTTTTTATTTTATATTTTTATACTTAGTCAATTTTAATGGCAGGGTTTTTGAAATTTATTTGTAGATTTGTTTAAATCCTGATCAAAAGAATGAAGCAAAAGTACCTTTTCATCTTTTTCTTTCTTTGTTTCCTGGTGACTGCCACTCCGGCAAGTGCTCAGGAATCTGATCGTGCACCCCAGCGAACTGAAATTCCTATTGATGGCCTTTCTATTTATCCTAACCCGGTTACCGGAGGGAAAGTATATATTTCTTCCACCAAAAACCAGGATAAGATTATTGAAATTTATAATGTATTAGGAAAACCTGTTCAAAAAACCCGATTAAGAGGACGTGAAATGGATGTTTCTTCATTAACACCGGGAATCTATATTTTGAAAATACAGGAAGGTAAAGCAAAAGCTACCAGAAAACTGGTAGTAAAATAAATTATATTGATTTACTTTTTTAGTCGGCTTCTGTTTCAGAGGCTTTTTTTATTCCTTAATTTTGAGAAAAATGCTATCCGCTGCCATGCTTCAAGAAAGAATTTTTGAAATCTCAAATAAAAATGAATTTGAAGCTGTGGCATTAGAGGTTTTTGAATACCAGTTCACAAACAACAAAGTGTATGGTGAATTTTGTAAATACCTGGATAAGGAACCTGGACGAGTAAATACATTAGAAGAAATTCCCTTTTTACCTATCGAGTTCTTCAAATCAAAAAATATTGTTTCAAATTCCCAACCTCCTGAAATAATATTTACCAGTAGTGGCACAACCGGCACTGCCATAAGCAAGCACCACGTAACCGATCTTGCGCTTTACGAAAAGAGTTTCCTAAAAGCTTTCACTGGATTTTATGGCGCCCCTTCAGATTATATTTTCCTGGCTTTGCTACCATCTTATCTGGAACGTAAAGGTTCTTCTTTAATCTATATGGCAGATTATCTCATTAAAGAATCTGGAAACATCGAAAGTGGATTTTATTTAAATAATCTGGATGAACTTGCTGAAAAATTGATCAGTTTAGATTCAAATGGAGAGAAGGTCTTTCTAATCGGGGTTTCTTTTGCGCTGCTGGACCTGATTGAAAAAAAACGATTCCGGTTAAAAAACACTATAGTGATGGAAACCGGTGGTATGAAAGGCCGCCGAAAAGAAATGATACGCGAAGAATTACATCATCATTTGAAAAATGGGTTTGGTGTAGACAATATTCATAGTGAATATGGAATGACAGAATTACTCTCCCAGGCATACTCAAAAGGTGAAGGTGTTTTTGACTGCCCCGGCTGGATGAAAATTCTTATTCGTGATCCAGAAGATGCATTATCGCTTTTATCTGGAGAAAAAACCGGAGGTATTAATGTAATAGATCTCGCGAATATTAATTCCTGCTCATTTATTGCCACTCAGGATCTGGGAAGAATTAAAAATAATCAGGTGGAAATATTGGGAAGGTTTGATAACAGTGACGTGCGAGGTTGTAATCTACTTTTACTTTAAAAAAGTATATATCCGCAGTATTATAAAATTATAAATGGCGTCATTCTGTCCCGATGGTTATCGGGATTGTTTCAGAATCTCATAAAACTACGAATCAACAAGTTAACTTGAGACCCTGAAATAAATTAAGGGTGATGAAATAACTATAGGCTAAAAAACCCGATTTGAAAAAAAATCATTTTCTCTGTAAAGATTCAGAAAGTTTTACGACACAGTAAGAGCAGATGTCATTGACACTAAATCTTTGAATATCTGCAAGCTAAGTGAAATTTTTCATATTAGATTGGTTAGTTAGTTGCGAAGCCTTCAGAGTTCATCTGGAGGCTTTCGTTTTTACACTAACATCTATTTTACGTTGAGAAATGAATGGCTATTGGTTATACTATTTTCAGTATGATAAGCATAGAAATATGATCATAGCCACCGATAAGGCTAAAATGATCATACTCACAATATTTTCGGTCTTTGTATCAGCCATAGTCCTGTATATTAAACCTACGTAATATCCAGGACTGAGGTTTTAAATTGTATTGATCACTATTTTACCTGAATGATATAGGTGTTCTTCTTTCCTTTATTCAGGATCACATATTTATCGTTAATAAGATCGGAAGTAGTGATCATGTAATCCTCCTTAACTTTTTCCTTATTTACCGAAACTGAATTTTCTTTTAATGCTCTTCTGGCTTCCCCATTTGAATTCAGGAAATTTGTTTTGGCTGAAAGTGCTGCGATCATGTCCAAACCATTTTCAACCTCAGTCTTTGCAACTTCAGCTTGGGGAACTCCTTCAAAAATATCCAGAAAAGTAGCTTCATCCAGTTTTCTAAAATCATCTGCGGTACTTTTTCCAAATAAAACCTCAGAAGCTGCCAGGGCATTTTCGAAGTCGGCTTCAGAATGGACCATGGTAGTAACTTCTTTACCCAGGACTTTTTGTAATTCCCTCTGGTGTGGAGCTTCTCTATGCTTTTCAATCAAAGAAGTAATTTCATCTTTGCTTAAAAAAGTGAAAATCTTAATATATTTTTCGGCATCCTCGTCACTGGTATTTAGCCAATATTGGTAGAATTTATACGGTGAAGTTCTATTGGCATCTAACCAAACATTTCCACCTTCAGTTTTTCCAAATTTCGTACCATCTGCCTTGGTAATTAGCGGACAAGTAAGCGCATAACCTTTTCCATCCCCTATTCTTCTAATAAGTTCTGTTCCCGTCGTAATATTTCCCCATTGATCACTTCCACCCATTTGCAGGGTACAATTTTTTTCTCTGAATAAGTGCAGAAAATCATAGCCTTGTACTAACTGGTAGGTAAATTCGGTAAACGACATTCCTTCAGCAGATTCTGAAGACAATCTCTTTTTAACCGAATCTTTAGCCATCATATAATTTACGGTTATATGCTTCCCAACATCCCTGATAAAATCCAGAAATGAGAAATCTTTCATCCAGTCATAATTATTTACCAGCACTGCGGAATTTTCCATATCTGAATCAAAATCAAGAAATCTTGAAAGCTGTTCCTTCAAAGAATTTTGATTGTGCCTAAGAGTTGGTTCGTCTAAAAGATTTCTTTCTGCCGATTTCCCCGAGGGATCCCCAATCATACCAGTTGCACCTCCCACCAAAGCGTATGGTTTATGACCGGCTAGCTGAAAATGGCGCAACATCATCACCCCAACCAAATGCCCTATATGCAAGGAATCTGCTGTGGGATCTATCCCTACATAGGCAGCCCTCATTTCTTCCAAAAGGTGTTCTTCAGTTCCTGGCATTACATCATGCAACATTCCGCGCCAGGTTAATTCTTCGACAAAATTCTTTTCCATATTCAAATAATTCAGATAAAAACAGCCGTAAAGATACCAATTACTCTTATTTTTCCTAAGTGCTTTAAGTATATTTACCCCATGATTCTGGTAACCGGAGGAACAGGTTTGGTAGGCTCCCATCTTTTATATAAACTGGCAGCTGAAAATAAAAAAATAAGGGCTACTATTCGGCCATCATCTGATATCTCTCAGGTTAGAAAGGTATTTGGTTATTATTCTGAAAAAGCTGAAGCTGACAGAATGTTTAATAATGTGGAATGGATCACGGCAGATATCAATGACATTCCTTCCCTTAATGAAGCTTTTGAAGATATTACCAAAGTTTACCATTGCGCAGCCCTGATATCCTTTGATCCCTCTGATGAAAAGAAAATGCGGAAAATCAATATCGAAGGAACCGCGAATATTGTAAATCTCTGTATAGCGAACAACATCTCAAAACTCTGTTATGTTAGCAGTGTGGCTGCTTTAGGATCAACCCCAAATAGTTCTGAAGTAGATGAAAACTCAAAATGGAATCCTGAAGACAATCATAACGACTATGCCATTTCTAAATATGGAGCTGAAATTGAAGTATGGAGAGGCACTCAGGAAGGAGTAGATGCAGTTATCGTAAATCCGGGCGTGATTATTGGTCCGGGATTCTGGGATTCAGGTAGTGGAAAAATTTTCAGTAAAATTGATAAGGGCTTAAATTATCATTTTCCTAAAGTTACTGGTTTCGTTGGGGTACAGGACGTGGTTAAAAGCATGGTCACCCTCATGGATTCACCCATCAAAAATGAACAGTTCGTTATTGTTTCTGAAAACCTGAGTTTTGAAAGTGTCTTTAAGAAAGTTGCAGGAAACATGAACAAACCACAGCCTTCCAGAAAACTCAGAAAATGGATGATTCTCATAGGTTGGATCTTTCAGAAAATTGGCAGTTGGTTTGGAAGGAAAAGACAGATAACCAGGGATTCGATCAATGGACTTTATGAAGAAACCCATTTTGACAACACCAAGCTGAAATCAACACTAAATTTTGAATATATCACTATGAGTAAGGTGTTGGCAGATACTTCAGAAATTTATAAAAAAGAATAGATTAATTAGAATCGTCTTCAATAGTAACTGGTGAGCTAATCAAACTATCTTTCTTTGTGCTATCCAGTTTACTGCGCTTTATGGAATCCCTTCTTATAGAATCTTTAAGTCTGGGGTTCAATTTGAGGGAATCTAAAAGTTTGATGGAATCTTTTTTCGCTGTTTTTATACTGTCTTCAATTTTTATTTCAATCTCTCTAATGGAATCTAATTTGTTTTTCTTCCTCTCAATGCGTGCCTTTACACTATCATAGATGCGCTCATATTGAGTGTACTGCTCAGTATACCAATTACTGCTTCTCTCCAGTTGAAGACTATCTATATCAAATTTTTCGTAGATATAAGTATCCAGATCTGTTCCGGTAGCTTCAAGTTTTTGTTTATTATAATTCCTGGCAGCATGAAGCAAAGCAATTTCAGTTAGAACATCGATCATTTTAGCCTCCGGGATAAGATCTTCCGGTTTTTCTGATTTTTTCAGGTCCTGGCAGGAAATTGAAAAAATCAAAAGAGATAATAAAACAATGATATTTCTATGATTAACGATCAAAGCTTAGTCTTTCTGCATTTTGAGCAAATGCGGTATGTTTAAAATTCTTATAAACCAACTTACCGTTTACAAAAGTATGGGTAACCCTGGATTTAAAAGTTGTACCTTCAAATGGGGACCATTGACATTTGGAAAAAATATTATCTGGCTGAACGGCCCATGGTGAATTAAGATCTACCAAAACAAGATCTGCCTTATAACCTTCTCTGATAAAACCTCTTTTTTCCACCTGAAATAGAATAGCAGGATTATGACAAGCCTTTTCAACGATTTTCTCCAAAGAAATTTTCCCCTGATGGTGCATTTGCAACAATGCTGGTAAAGCGTGTTGCACTAAGGGACCTCCACTAGGCGCTTTGGTATATACATTTTTCTTCTCCTCTTTAGTATGCGGAGCATGATCTGTAGCCAAAACATCCAGATAATTATCCAACAGGCCTTCTAATAAAGCGGCCTGATCTTTCTTAGTTTTCACCGCAGGGTTCCATTTAATTAGCGTACCCTTTTTTGCATAATCTGAATCATTAAACCAAAGGTGATGAATACAAACCTCTGCAGTAATTTTTTTATCTTTTAATGGCTTCTTATTATTGAAAAGACTTAACTCCTTTGCAGTGGAAACATGAAATACATGTAATCTAGCACCGGTTTTTTTAGCAAGCGCAACTGCTTTTGAAGAAGATTTATAACAAGCTTCTTCACTTCGTATTTTAGGATGCAGTTCAATAGGAATATCCTCGCCGTACCTTTCAACACAATCTTCTAAATTCTTCTGGATCGTTTCTTCATCTTCACAATGAACGGCAATTAAAACAGGGGATTTTTTAAAGATCTGCTCCAGTACTTTCTCGTTGTCTACCAGCATATTTCCGGTAGAAGAACCAAGAAAAAGTTTTAATGCCGCAACATTTTTAGGATCAATCTTCTCAATTTCGCTAAGATTATCATTTGTCCCTCCAAACATGAAGGAATAATTAGCATAAGAAGTTTCTGAAGCGATCTTAAACTTCGCCTCTAACTCTTCCATATTGGTTGTTTGAGGCAATGTGTTAGGCATTTCTATAAATGAAGTGATTCCACCGGCAACAGCCGCCTTAGAACCTGTTTCAATAGATTCCTTATGCGTAAGTCCAGGTTCTCTGAAATGAACCTGATCATCTATAAGACCTGGCAACAGGTAAGTGCCTTCCGCGTCAAAAATACTTACATCGGGAGATTTTGCACTTATACTTTCTGAAATTTCTGAAATGATACCATCTTCAATAAAAACATCACCATCAGTAATTTTTCCCTCGTTTACAATCTTTGCGTTCTTGATTAAAACCTTCTTCATTAGACTTTTTTCCTGTTAAACAGACTTTTAAGCTTCATTTTTATTACCCCAAAAACGGCTTCAGAAATTATGGAGCCGCTCATTTTTGAAGTCCCCCGGGTCCTATCTGTAAATATTACCGGTACTTCCACTATTTTGAAATTATGCAGATGAGCTTTAAACTTCATCTCTATCTGAAAAGCATATCCTACAAAATTTATTTTGTCGAGATTTATAGTTTCCAGCACTTCTCTTTTATAACAAACAAAGCCCGCGGTTGTATCCTGAATATCCATTCCTGTTACAAACCTTACATATCTGGAGGCTAACCAGGACATTAACACCCTGTTCATGGGCCAGTTAATAACGTTCACTCCCGTAATATAACGTGAACCAATGGCCACATCTGCCCCATCTCTTTTGCAGGTATTGTATAATCTTACGAGATCGTTTGGATTATGGGAAAAATCGGCATCCATTTCAAACACATATTCATAATCCCGGGTCAGGGCCCATTTAAATCCATGGATGTATGCTGTACCCAGACCTTGCTTTCCAACTCTCTCTTCAATGAACAATCTTTCGGGAAACTCGGCCTGCAGGGTTCGCACACGGGTTGCAGTACCATCGGGAGAATTATCATCTACTACCAGAATATGAAATTTCCGTCTTTGAGAGAACACATTTCTTATAATGCGTTCTATATTCTCGATTTCATTAAAGGTGGGTATAATAATTATCCCATTTACCATTCCCAAATATTTTGCACAAATGTATGCAAATTAATACTTCAAAACTTTAAGTTAAGCCACGGGAATAATGGTCAAAATTTTACATTTGTAAAAAATTATTTCATGCAGGCGACAGATAGAATTTATGAATATCAGGATTGGATTACTATTATCTTCCTGGTATGCTTTGTTCTCCTTGTTTTTGCAAAATTATTATTCCCACAACGATTCGAGGAATTTATTTCCCTTCTCAACTCGGGCAAATTTATAGCCTTTAAAGGAAAAGAGAATAAAGCTTTTCACGCTTTTAACATATTATTATTAACGATTCAGGCTTTAGCAATATCTACCTTTCTGTATATTGCCTACACCCATTTTTTTGAGACTTCAAATTCAGCCATTGTAAGCTTTATACGTATTCTAACAGCCTATTTTTGCCTGACTTTAATTAAGGCTGGCATTGAAAAAATTATAGGAAATATTTTTGATCTGGATGAAAAGATCGATTATTACTTATTTCAAAAATTCAGTTATAGAAATTTTATCTCCCTTTTTGTCTTAACAGCATCTTTATTTTTAGTTTATACCGTAAACCCTACCGCGCTTATTATAGGCATCATAGGGATCACCGCCATAATAGCAAATGCTTTTGGCTTAGTGATTATCTATAGAAGAAATCAAAGTATCATTAGCGCTAATTGGTTCTATTTTATTTTGTACCTTTGCGCACTTGAAATCGCCCCTTATATTATTTTGTATAAGCTTATTACAATTAAGTAAGGATCTAATAAAGTTTTATTTATGAAAGTGAAAACAATTTTGGTTTCTCAACCTGAACCTAAGGTAGAAAATTCACCTTATTTTGAGCTTGAGGAAAAGCAAAAAGTTAAAATTGATTTCATCCCCTTTATTCATGTTGAAGGCGTACCTTCTAAGGAAGTTAGACAACAGAAAGTTGATCTCACGGAGTATTCAGCTATCATTCTTACCAGCCGAAATGCCGTAGACCATTTCTTTAGAATTGCTGAAGAAATGAGGTTTAAAGTACCAGATACCTTAAAGTACTTTTGCCTGAGTGAAGCTGTTGCTTATTACCTTCAGAAGTATGTAGTTTATCGTAAGCGTAAGATTTATATTGGGAAGAGAACTTTTGCTGAACTAGCACCTCTTATTAAAAAGTATAAGAGTGAAAAATTTCTATTACCATCTTCAGATATGCTAAAACCGGATGTGCCTAAGACTTTAAATAAATTAGGCGTTGATTGGAAAAAAGCTGTGTTTTATAGAACCGTTGTAAGTGATCTTTCTCACCTGAAAGATGTAACCTACGACATTCTGGTATTCTTCAGCCCTAGTGGAATTAAATCTCTTTTTGAGAATTTTCCAGACTTCAAACAAAATGATACCCGAATTGCTGTTTTTGGAAATACAACTATTAAGGCAGCGAAAGAACATGGTTTGACCTGTAACATCAAAGCTCCAACTCCGGAGACTCCAAGCATGACCATGGCTATCAACAAATATATTAGCGAAGTGAACAAGAAGTAATTATAACTTCTAATCATTTTTAAACATAAAAAATCCGGTCTATCGACCGGATTTCTTGTTTCAACATCTAACAAATTAAAACTACTCCACTGGAGCACCGTTCATAATTTCTTCATTAGCGTATTCTTCAAATTTACTGAAGTTCTTTCTGAAGAAATTTGAAAGTTCTTTTGCCTTTAGATCATAAGCATTTTGATCTTTCCATGTATTTTTAGGATTCAAAACCTCTGAAGGAACACCCTCACAGGATTTTGGCATTTTCAATCTGAATATTTCATGTGTTTCATATTCCACCTCTTCCAGCTTCCCTTCTAATGCAGAACTTATCATTTCTCTTGTATACTTAAGTTTCATCCTGCTACCTACCCCGTAAGGTCCACCTGTCCAGCCTGTATTTACAAGCCAAACATTAACGTTCGCAGCCTTCATTTTCTTACTCAGCATTTGAGCATATTCTGTAGGATGAAGTGGCATAAATGGCGCCCCGAAACAAGCTGAAAAACTTGGTACAGGTTCGTCTACCCCAGCTTCGGTTCCTGCTACCTTTGCCGTATAACCGCTAATAAAATGATATGCGGCCTGTCCCGGTGTTAGTTTACTAATTGGAGGCAATACCCCAAAAGCATCTGCTGTAAGAAAGAAAATATTCTTCGGAT
>CAXGBX010000058.1:0-9685 GCA_964008195.1 uncultured Flavobacteriaceae bacterium | reverse complement strand
AGACATTGCATCAAGAGTAAAAGCTATTATAGTTGACAAATTGGGAGTTGACGAGAATGAAGTTGTAAACGAAGCGAGCTTCACTAACGACCTAGGTGCTGATTCACTAGACACGGTAGAATTGATCATGGAATTCGAAAAAGAATTTGATATTCAAATTCCAGACGATCAGGCAGAGAATATTGCTACTGTAGGTCAGGCTATTTCATATATCGAAGACGCTAAAAAATAAATCAACACACCATATATGGAGTTAAAGCGAGTAGTAGTTACAGGCCTTGGTGCCTTAACCCCAATTGGTAACAATTTAGAGGAATATTGGGAGGGACTTGTAAACGGTAAGAGTGGTAGCGCGCCTATCACTTATTTTGATACCGAAAAGTTCAAGACTAAATTCGCTTGCGAACTTAAAAATTTCAATCCGCTGGATCATTTTGATCGTAAAGAGGCTAGGAAATTAGACCGGTTCGCGCAATATGCCATGGTTTCTGCAGACGAAGCCATTCTGGATTCAGGAATAGACCTAAATACGGTAGACAAATTTCGCGTTGGCGTAATTTGGGGTGCCGGGATAGGTGGTCTTGAGACTTTTCAGAATGAAGTAATAAACTTTGCAGAGGGCGATGGCTCTCCGAGATTCAATCCTTTCTTTATTCCGAAGATGATTGCAGATATTGCCCCTGGTAACATCTCTATCAAACACGGATTTATGGGAGCGAATTATACTACTGTTTCAGCCTGTGCATCATCTGCCAATGCCATGATAGATGCATTAAATAATATCAGGTTGGGACTTAGTGATGTGATTGTTTCGGGAGGATCTGAAGCAGCAGTGACTATCGCCGGAATGGGTGGATTCAATGCTATGCACGCTCTTTCTACAAGAAATGACAGTCCAGAGACAGCATCGAGACCTTTTGACTCTACCCGTGACGGATTTGTTCTTGGTGAGGGTGGTGGAGCACTTATACTTGAAGAGTATGAGCATGCGAAAGCCAGAGGCGCTAAGATCTATGCTGAAGTACTGGGTGGAGGATTATCTTCAGATGCTTACCACATGACTGCCCCACATCCGGAAGGTGACGGAGTAGTTGCGGTAATGAAGAACTGCCTTAAAAATGCCGGCTTGAAACCGGAAGATGTAGATGCGATTAATACGCATGGAACTTCAACACCTCTTGGTGATGTTGCCGAATTAAAAGCAATTTCAAAGGTTTTTGGGGAACATGCGAAAACTATGAATATCAATTCTACGAAATCCATGACCGGTCATTTGCTGGGAGCAGCAGGAGCGATTGAGGCAATTGCAGCAATCCTTTCCATGAAACACGGAATTGTACCTCCAACAATTAATCATGAAAATATCGACGAAAATATCGATCCTGAATTAAACCTTACATTAAATAAGGCCCAGAAGAGAGATGTAAATGTTGTTATGAGTAATACGTTTGGTTTTGGAGGGCATAATGCCTGTGTGGTGTTTAAGAAACTTGACGAATAATTAATGAGTGTTATTCGTAATATATTAAATTCCCGTTCTTCTGAAGACGGGAATTTTTTTAATATACTTACCCAAATTCTTGGGTTCAAGCCAAAATCCATTTCTCACTACAAAAAAGCATTTACACATCGCTCTCTGAATAGAAGAGATGCTGATGGAAATGCGATCAATTTCGAGCGACTGGAGTTTCTTGGTGATGCTATGCTTAGTGCAGTAGTGGCTTCTCACTTATTCAAAGCCGTTCCGGGAGGAAATGAGGGTTATCTTACCAAAATGAGGTCTAAAGTTGTAAGTAGAAAACATCTGAATGAGCTTGGTAAAGATTTAGGACTTATCGCTCACGTTCAAACAAATATCCCGAAAGATCAATTTGGGGTGAATATTCATGGAAACCTTTTTGAAGCTCTTGTAGGAGCGATCTATTTAGACCGTGGTTATAAATATTGCAAAAGGTTTATTTATGAAAGGGTGATAGACCCTTATGTAGATATTGAACAATTAGAGGGGAAGGTCATAAGTTATAAAAGCCTGGTCATTGAATGGTGCCAGAAGGAAAAAAGAGAGTTTGATTTCCAGGTATATGAAGATACAGGTAATGATGAACTCAAACACTTCGCGGTCAAGTTACGAATTGGTGGTCGTGTGGTAGGAAAGGCCAGAGCAACTTCTAAGAAGAAAGCCGAAGAAAAAGCTTCTAAGAGGGCTTATTATGCTCTTCAATCTAAAATGGATTAAAATTTATGAATTTTGCGTAAACTATAACGTTTTCGTAGAAAATTATGAATTTCAGGGGCTTTATTTCTCCAATTTGTTAATCATATAGTATCTTTAACCTTAAAGTTTAGGTTTATGCAATCGCATAAAATGCTTCTTGAAGTTGAAGATGAATATTTTAATTTAATTGCCATTTATTCCTCACTTGAAGGATATAAAATGGCATATTCTTTAAATAAACATCTTAGAATAAGGCTTGAAAGGGAACGGGCAGATATTGATTTTAATCATTCTGAATATAATGCCCTTTACGCGCTGTTTTCTTATAAAGATCCGCATTTCTATTACAGCCTGGATCTCGTAGCCAATAAATTCAAAGGCAAACCCAAGAGAATTCTTAGTTCGGGTTCGTTGTTTGAAGAAGAGGAATTAAGTCCTCAGGAAGTATATCTAATTCCTGAATACAATAAAGTTGATTATTTTCTGAAAATCGGTGAAGAAATTCATCCGAAGGAATTTAATAAGATGCTTAACAAGATAGGTCAGATACCTGGTATTCAGGCTGCGTATGCCATTGAAACTGAAAATTTAAAATCCAAACAAAATCTAATATTCGAATAATGCCTACCAACAAAAAAACGAAAATAGTAGCAACACTGGGACCTGCGACCAGTAGTAAAGAAATATTAAGAAAAATGCTGCAGGAAGGCGTGAATGTTTTCCGTATTAATTTCTCTCATGCTAATTACGATGATGTAAGAGAGCGCATCAAGATGATAAGGGAATTAAATGAGGAGGATGGATTTAATGCTGCAATTTTAGGAGATCTTCAGGGACCAAAACTCAGGGTAGGGGTCATGAAAGAAGAGGTTGTTGTTAATGAAGGTGACCGTATCGTTTTTGCAACAGGTAAGCAATTTAAAGGTACTGCGGAAAGAGTATTTATGAACTACGATTCTTTTCCTAAAGATGTAAAAGCAGGAGAAAGAATTTTACTCGATGATGGGAAACTGATCTTTGAAGTAGTTAAAACCAATAAAAAGGATGAGGTTGAAACCAAAGTTATCCAGGGAGGTCCTTTAAAATCGAAAAAAGGAGTTAATCTACCCAATACTAATATTTCTCTTCCGGCACTTACAGAAAAGGATGTAAAAGATGCAAAGTTTGCTTGTGAAATGGGAGTGGACTGGATGGCACTTTCTTTTGTAAGACATGCTGAAGATCTGATGGAACTTCAGGAACTTATTAAAAAACATTCAAAATATAAGATCCCTATCGTTGCTAAAATTGAAAAACCGGAGGGGGTTGAGAATATTGATAAAATTGTGGCCTATTGTGACGGACTAATGGTTGCACGTGGGGATCTGGGAGTGGAAATTCCTGCGCAGGAAGTACCATTAATTCAGAAAAAACTGGTGCTTACCGCTAAAAAAGCAAGAATTCCGGTAATTATCGCCACTCAGATGATGGAAACCATGATCACCAGTCTTACGCCAACCCGTGCTGAGGTAAATGATGTGGCGAATTCGGTTATGGATGGCGCAGATGCAGTAATGTTAAGTGGAGAAACTTCGGTAGGGCAATATCCTGTTCAGGTTATTCAAAAAATGTCGCAGATTCTTAAAAGTGTGGAGAACTCACCCCTGATCAAAGTACCACATGAACCGCCACACGTTAGAACAAAAAGATATATCACTAAAGCGGTTTGTTACCATGCGGCACATATGGCCAATGAAATAAAAGCAAAAGCAATATGCACACTCACCAATAGTGGATATACGGCTTTCCAGATTTCAGCATGGAGGCCAGAGGCACATATTCTTGTATTTACTTCTAACAAAAGGATTCTTAATCAGTTGAGTCTGCTTTGGGGAGTAAAAGCATTCTTCTATGATAAGTTTGTAAGCACAGACGAAACCATCGAAGATATCAATGATATGGCCAAGCAAACAAAGTTTGTAGAAACCGGTGATTTTACGATCAATCTTGCGGCAATGCCAATTACAGATAAAGGGATGGTAAACACGTTGAGGGTTTCTGAAATAGAATAGTTTTCTATTCCAAAATATAAAAGCCACGAATGCACCGATAAATTGATGGTGTATTCGTGGCTTTTTATATTCAGCTGAGAAGATCTAAATTTGAATTTTTGATCTCCAAACATGCATTCAAATCAAACTTTTCGTTTAATAAGCAATTCAGCAATAGGGATTCCCAGTGCCATGATTAGAGAAAATCCAAATAAACTCCAGTTATATTGTTCGTCGATCAGCTTGGGAAATAATAAGAATATTACGAGAACACCAACCAAATATTTTATCAATAATTTCATAATAAATTTATTTTACATGAGTGCCGATACACCTGAGGACCATGCGGCCGCGAAAGCCACTCTTCCAAAAAAGACTGGGGGTGCGATAACAGCATCAGCGTTTGCAAATAGTGCTCCACCTATCAATGCACCAGCAGCTCCTGTAGCGTCTGCAGCTAAAACTTTGCCACCTTTGCTTATTTCTTTTGTATATTTTAAAGCTGATTTGTAATTATTGCCCTTTATTTTGGTAACGATTTTATACCCATCTCCAGACCCACCAAATTCTTCTGGAAACCAAAAATCAGCAGAATTTTTGAAGACTTCTAGGTATAATAAAATAACATCCAAATTTTTTCCATTAGAAATATTGATTTGCGCAGCTATTTTAATCTCTTCAATAATTATATTTAGATCCTCAAGGTTTTGAATTTGTCCATCTAATTCCAGTTCGTTCACTCTTTCAATAAATTGAAAAGCTTCGTCATCATTCATAAAACTTTTAATACAATTTAAATCACATTCAATGGATTTATTATAGCTTTCAATTGAAGACTTTGTTCCATTGTTGAAATCGATATTGGATTCAATAGTAGAAAAACTTGAATATAATTCTTGCTTGCGATCGAGATTACTGAAATCATAAATCGAAAATGCTTCGGTTAAAAACTTGTTGTGTAGGAACCAATTTTCTCAATTTCTTCATTAGATATCAATCTTTCTAAAGATGATTCTAATTTAAACTCTTCTTGTGGCTGATTATCACAAGACACCATAGACGTGAATAAAAATAAAGTAGATAAAAGTCGTTTCATATTTAGTTGTTTTTTATAATTATGCGGCAAACCTATTTTTTTTTTTAATTTCAGAAGTTTCAAATGTTAATTTTTTTAAGAATTCAAAACTTAAACTTCAGCTGAACAAAAATTTCTTTTGGTTCTTCTTTAGCATTGTCTTTATCAGTATTGAGATTGGAAAGTGAAATGCCTAATAATCGTACTGAATTCTTCATTTTTTCCTGATACAATAGCTCTTTGGCGATTTCCAGAATAAGTTCCTTGCTGGAAATAAAATAGCTAATGGTTTTGCTACGTGTTTGTTGCGTAAAATCACTGTATTTGATTTTGAGCGTGATCGTTTTACCCGCAACTTTACTCTTCGTTAATCGTCGCTCTATTTCTTCCGCAATATTTTCAAGTCTCTCCAGCATAAAAATTTCTGAAGAGATATTTTCATTAAAGGTCCTTTCGGCTCCAAGGGATTTTCTAATCCGGTGAGGTTTAACTTCACTCAAATGAATACCACGAACCACATTATAAAAATGTTTTCCACTTTTTCCAAAATGTTCGGTAAGATATTCTTCAGATTTCAGTTTTAAATCTTTCCCGCTAAAAATTCCCAAGCGGTACATTTTTTCAGCTGTTACTTTTCCAACACCATAAAATTTACGAATATCAAGTTCTTCCAGAAATTCAATAACCTCTTCTGGTGGTACGGTTTTTTGCCCATTTGGTTTATTAATATCGCTGGCAATTTTCGCAATAAACTTATTGATAGAAATTCCTGCGGAAGCATTTAAACCGGTTTTTTCCTTTATTTGTTGCCGGATTTTTTTTGCGATAAGCGTGGCACTCATCAGGCCTTTCTTATTTTCAGTAACGTCGAGATAAGCTTCATCCAGAGAGAGTGGTTCCACCAGATCTGTATATTCGAAAAAGATCTTGCGTATCTGGGCTGAAATTTCTCTATACCTTTCAAAATTTGATTTTACGAAGATCAAATCAGGGCAATTTCTTTTAGCAATTACACTGCTCATGGCACTACGCACCCCAAACTTCCTCGCTTCATAACTAGCCGCACTTACCACCCCGCGTTTGGAACTACCACCAACGGCTACCGGTTTTCCCCTGAGTTCTGGATTGTCCAGCTGTTCTACAGAAGCATAAAAGGCATCCATATCTATATGGATAATTTTGCGAAGCTTTTCCACCTTGTAAATTTAGTGAAACTTCATTTCCGAAGCCAGCGGCGCACGGAAATGATTAGTTTCACTTATCCCGACGCAGGAGGGATCTTATTTTCTTCAGAATTGTTTTTTGTTTCTTCATTTCCGAAGCCAACGGCGCACAGAAATGATTAGTTTCACGTACCGTGGAATTGGCAGTCAGGCTTATCCCGAAGCAGGATAAATTTTCCGATTAAGGATACTAAAATTCTTCATTATGCTATCACTTTTTCCTGAATGATATAACGAATGTCATTCTTACGAAAGGAGGAATCTCTAGTTTACAGGCTTCTTCGCTTTATCATTTATCTATCTAAATGCTTTCAAGATTGAAGTTTTACCCGTGATTTTTTGTAAAAAGAGATATATCCCATTTGGTCGAGAATCGAAAAAAATCAGCTTTTATATTCCCACAATATTGAACAATCCATTTATAAAAATTTTCTTGTGCTTTATTATTTCTGAAGGATTAAACTACAGGTCAATCATAAATCAATTATTTACTTCTGAAACATAAAACCTATCTTTGAAAGACTACTTTACAAAAAAATGAAGCAAAAAACAGCCATAATTTTAGGTGCTACGGGATTAACCGGAAGTATTTTACTGAACAAATTGATTAGTGATAGTCGCTATAGAAAGATCAAGGTTTTTTCCCGAAACCATGTTCGGCAGAAAGATGAAAAGATAGAAGAATATCTTATAGATCTTTTTGAACTGGAAAAAGTAGCCGACCTGTTTACTGCAGATGAAGTTTATTGCTGTATTGGAACCACCCAGAGCAAAACGCCAGATAAGGATACTTACCGAATGATTGATTTCGGAATTCCGGCTACCGCGGCTAAACTTTGCAGCAGAAATAAAATTGAGACTTTTCAGGTGATTTCAGCAATGGGTGCCAATGAGAAAAGCAATATTTTCTATAATCGGGTAAAAGGGGAAATGGAAGGCGCTGTTTTAGATCAACAAATAGCAAATACTTATATACTTCAGCCTGCATTGATAGGGGGAAAGCGGGAAGAAAGCAGGCCCTTTGAACTTATTTTCAAAAAGATTATGAACGTAGCAGATTATCTTTTAATCGGAAAGCTTAAAAAATATAGCAGTATTCATCCCCGAACCATTGCAGATGCTATGATCTATCTGGCGAATAACGATTACGATAGTGGAAGAATACCTTCAGATGAAATTAAAAATATCGCTGAAAGAAATTAAATGCAAGAGATAGAACGTAAATTTTTAGTAAAATCAGATGACTTTAAAAATCAGGCTTCAGAAAAAATTCTTTTTATACAGGCCTATTTAAATACACATCCTGAAAGGACCATAAGAATTAGAATAAGTGGTGATCATGCGTTTATGACCATTAAAGGAAAATCTTCAGAAAATGGTTTATCCAGATTTGAATGGGAAAAAGAGATTGCAATGACAGATGCGCAGGAGCTTTTAGATTTATGTGAACCTGGGAAGATCAAGAAAAACCGATATCTTATCAATGTGGGAGATCATACTTATGAAGTAGATGAATTCCTGGAAGAGAATAAAGGGCTTATTTTAGCCGAAATCGAACTGGAAAGCGAGAAAGAAAGTTTTGAAAAGCCAGATTGGCTGGGAGAGGAAGTTACCGGAAATCTCAATTATTATAATTCTAACTTAATTAGAAAACCATTTAAAAATTGGAAAAAATGAGAAGGCTTTTATTTATTTTGATCCTTGGATTTGGAGTTTCCTGTACTAATGTGGGGCAGGATAAAACTTTAAATGAAGAAAACAAAACTACAGATTCTGTAGCTGAAAAAAATATGAAGGATATTTCTGAAATAGAAGCAGATCTTAAAAAGAAAGGATACCAAACATTTAATTATAAGGAAGGGGATACTACTTATTTAATGCAGCAATATTATATGGTGTTTTTAAAGACGGGACCCAACAGAGCTCAGGATTCAACAGAAACCGCGGAACTTCAGAAGAAACATCTGGCACATCTTGAGCGTATGGCAGTGGAAGGATATACCAGTTTAACCGGTCCCATGGGAGATGATGGAGATCTAAGAGGGATAGTTGTTTATAATACCGCAACCCAGAAAGAAGCCGATAGTCTGGCAAATCTGGATCCGATGGTACAGGCAGGAAGATTAATTGTTGAAGTTCATCCATGGTGGGTGGCCAAAGGAGGAAAATTAAATTAAAGGACTGTTAACAAACTTCGATTCCTAACACAAAATAACTAACTTCATAAAAAATGTTTTAGTTATGAAAATTCAGCAGGTAGATGAACGTGAATATGGTTTTATTCAACTTTTAGATGGAACCAGTCAAAAAGGTAAGATTGAATATAAATATGAAGGACCTACGGTTCTTGTAGCTACGCATACTGAAATTGACTCAGAACATCGCGGTGAAGGGCTGGGAGAAAAATTAGTAGACTTTTTGATGGATTTTGTGAAGCTGAAAAATCTCCAGTTAAAATCTGAATGTCCATACGCTAGTAGAATTATTCAAAAGAATCCTGACTATCGCGACTTATTAAAAGCTGACCAATAATTAGTGATTGCTTTTTTCCTGAACAATCTTGATAATTTCAGATTTGGGCAGCACACCCGATTGTCTCCATACCTGCTCCCCGTTTTTGAATAAAATCATGGTAGGAACACCACGTACCTGATATTTGGAGGCAAGCGATTGATTTTTATCCACATCTATTTTAATGATCTTTACATTACTTCCCAATTCTTCCTTTACTTCTTTTAGAATTGGAGCAAGACTTTTACAGGAACCGCACCAGTCTGCAAAGAAATCTACAAGCACTGGGGTCTCACCTTTTATAATTTCGCTAAAACTACTTTTCATAATTGAGTATTTATTTAGAGGTCAGTCTTTAAATGGATACTATTATAATTTTTATAAACGCTTAAAAAATAACACATAAAATTGATTCTGATGTCAGTTCGAGTCGAGAACTCCTGTTTATCAAACATCTCGCTTCGACTTCGCCCAGCCTGATATTGCAACTTTTAATTGAGACTCAAGTAAGTAAATATCTACTGGCCTATATTCATCTTCGGAAATTATTAAGTACTGCGGAGAAATAGCATTAATAATAGGTTAAAAAGTACCTACAAGTCCAACTCTTCCCAGCCCAACCTGCATCTTC
>CAXGBX010000057.1:0-9727 GCA_964008195.1 uncultured Flavobacteriaceae bacterium | reverse complement strand
TAGTACCGCCATAATCTATCCTGGAATTAGAAATTTCTCCAAACTGATAGGCGACACTGGTATTCAGCTTTAGTTTATCTGATGCATTCCAGAAATGGTTCAGCATAAGGATAGGTTCCCTGATCTCTCTTATCCTTGAATTCCGAATCTCATCATTCTGAAAACCCCAGTATGGATTATAAGTTCTACCTTTTAACTCCAGCACTTCTTCAGTAATCGCTGCAGAGCGACCACGAAGGTTTGGTGTATAAATACCACTAAAATTGAGAGAGTGTTCTCTACCAAGCTTTTTTTCAATAGAAACGAAAAATGAATTGGCATCGTATAAAGTCCCATCTACATAGGCTTCTTCCGCAAAACGTCTTCCTATCGAGACTGCATAATACCAAGCATCTTTATTTTCCCCCGATGCGTAAGTTGCCATTAACCTTCCGGTATAACTTCTATTGGCTCCCGCCAGAGATATCCTTCCGCCCTTTTGATACCTGGAAGCCCGCATAATGATATTCGTAGTACCCCCTAGTCCGCCAAATTGAAATTCGTTGGCTGAAATTCCATTTGTAAAGATCTGGTTGCGCTGTACATCATTTAATCCACCCCAATTCGCCCATTGCGGCCTTCCGTCAAATGATTTGTTCATTTCAAGGCCATTTATGAGTATTTTTCCATATTCTGACCCAAGACCTCTCGGACGAAAGAATGTCTGACTAAAATCAAAAGCAGCAGCATTGAGGAATACATCACGGCTGGATTGCAGGATACCCGAAATATTATCAAACTCACTTTCTTCAGAAAGCAATTCGGCATCAGAAAGACTTATCGTATTTTGATGAGTTTGCTCAAAAGACAGATCTGGTTCCAGAAAAATGGTTTCAAGGAATTTCTCTTCTGAAGACAGGCTGATAGGAATTCGTTTAAGAAGATATCCGGGCTTATCAATTCGTAAGATATAATCACCAGGAGCAATATCTTTCAGCTTCAGAAAAATTTCTCCTTCTGAATTGGAATAAACTTCGTTAAAAAAACTTTCGATGGAAACTTTTACTTGTGGTAAGGGCACTTCGGTAAAAGCATCTGCAAACTTAGTTTTTATGGTAACTTGCTGGGAGTTCATGGACATGCCTAGAAGCATGGCCACGAAGACCGAAATAAGCTTTATGTACATTTAATTGCCCCAAAATAAATATTAAATAATCTACCGGTTAAATATATAATAAACTTATATTCAGTGGTTTAAAAATGACCTTTATTTTTTATTTCAAATGAAAAAATTTAATTCGGTTTACAAATTCCTACTGATAATAAGTATTTGCCTGGTATTTCAAACTGGGAAAAGTCAGCAAAAAAATGACTATCTCATACAAACCATTGCTTTCTATAATGTTGAAAATCTATTTGACACTGTAGATAATCCGGAAACCTTTGATGATGACAGAACTGAAAGAGGTAAGGACGTTTGGAATTCTGAAAAATATACCAGGAAAATTGAAAATATTAGTCGGGTACTTTCAGAAATAGGAAAAGAGAGAACTCGGGAAGCTCCAGCTATTATTGGTCTTTGCGAAATTGAAAACAGAGCGGTGTTGGAAGATCTCGTTAATCATCCGCATTTAAAAACTTATAATTACGGTATTATACATTATGATTCACCTGATGAGCGTGGTATAGATGTAGCATTGCTATATAGAAAGAAACACTTTTTACCTACAGAAACCAACACAAGAAAACTGATCATTTATGAAGCCGATAATCCGGCAAAGCGGGATTACACCCGAGACCAATTAGTTGTTTCAGGGCTTTTGAATAACGAAGAAATTCATTTTATAGTGAATCACTGGCCATCCCGTGGGGGTGGTGAAGTTCGAACCGCGTATAAAAGGGAAAAAGCTGCTTATCTTAATACCAGGATTATTGATTCCATATTCCAGATAAATCCAGAGGCTAAGATCATCTCTATGGGTGATTTTAACGATGATCCTACCAATAAAAGCTTTAAAAAAATACTGAAGACTAAATCAGAAAAGCTGGGGTTGCAACTTACAGATTTATATAATCCCATGGAGAATATGTTGAAACAGGGCAAAGGCAGTCTTGCGTACAGGGATTCATGGAACCTCTTTGACCAGATATTTTTCTCAGGAAGCCTGGTTTCCGGAAATACTGCCGGTTACCAATTCTACCAGGCTGGGATTTTTAACAAGCCTTATTTAATTACCACAACAGGGCAATTTAAAGGCTACCCGGCCAGAACATACGGATATGCAGGTTATGAAGGTGGCTATAGTGATCATTTTCCGGTTTATATTTATTTGATTAGGTCTGTCAATTTAGAATGAAGTTTTTTATGAATTGTTCAATTGACGGGCCAAAATAGAACGTTCTTTAATTTTTAATCTTTTTCTTTAGGATTAAAATTATCAATCCTATATCCCATTGTGTTTTTTAAAAGTTAACTCAGAAATATTTTGCTCATACCTAAAGAATAATTTCAATTCTATGTTTTTGTTATTCCAAATTATATACACAGGTTTTTCATTTAGATTTCCCTCAACTAAATCATAATTGCTTTTTATTAGACGCTGAGTAATAATTCCGTTTTCATTTTTTAAAAGTGTTTCGCTTTCGGATTGTTTATTCTTGATTATCAAAACATTCTTGGGGTCACCATATTTTGAAATGATTTTTTTAATAAAATTTGAGTCTATGATCTCTCTGAATTGTGTTGTAATTGATTTAATTCTTTCATCTTCATCTAACGAAACGCTCACGGTACTATATTGTACGCCATGAATAAATTTAGCCTTTGACAAGTCCTGAGCATAATAGAAGTTTTTTTGAAATAATAAATTTTCATAGTCCCCGCCAATAGTCTGTTCAAAAACTGAAATATGCTTATCAAGCAACATCTCGAAATCTATATTATCCATAAAAAAGGTATTTGAAAAGAAGTATAAAAAACCGAAAATTTCTTTGACTGAAAACAATTTTCGTAATCAAATGAATCTCCAATACCTACAAATATTATCAATTATAAAGCTGTATTTCTAATATGAAATAGGTAATTGCTAAAGCTATAGCTACCATAGGTAAATTTAGAGGATATCCGAACGGAAATTACGGCTATTCAGCTTACAAAGCTGGCTATAGCGATCATTTTCCGGTTTATATTTATTTGATTAGGTCCCATCCCCAACCCTTCCCTAAGGGAAGGGAGTAAAAGCTGGAAAACTTAAGATTGGATAAGTTTTATACCCCTAGGGGAAGTTACTGGGGAATTTAAAACCAGGCGCTCCAGGGAATCCTGGTTAAAACTACTACGAATGCAAGTCCGTAAAAAATAGCCAACATTTTAAATTTTGGCCTGGACGTAAGTTTCTTTTTATGTTTGGAATATCCTACGGTAATTAAAACAATAGCCAGGATCATCATTAATGGATGTTCCACCAGGTATAACCTTAAAATATCGCTTTTCATTACCTCACTCATACCAGCATCAAAACGAGAGAGATTTCCAGGAGTTAGGTACAATACAATACCAATTAGCAACTGTATATGAGAGACTATAAGAGTAAATAGCGCTAATCTAAAATTAGTGGCGGAATATTCTTTATTGGAAGCGAATCCTATAATTGCATTAAAACTTGCAATTAAAAGCATAAACAACACCAAATAGGCCCAATAAGAGTGTATAAACTGAACGGTTTCGTACATAATATAGATTTTGGTTAAAGATAAAATAATTGCATAAAAAACGCCCCGAAAAGTCGGGGCGTTCTTATAATAAAATTATGAAGTCCTAGAAACGGAAAGCTACACTAGCATTCCAGGTTCTTCCCCAACCGAAGAATACATTATTTCTTGTATTTATTCCGTCATAAGAAGTATCACCCTCTCTTGCACCTTCAAGGATGTTCGTGTTTGATTCCGAAATATAAATATTATCGGTCACGTTATTCACGTTTACTCTAAAGCTTAATCTATTATCTCCTAAATCAAGTCCGTAAGATGCTCCAAGATCCAGCAGACCAAAAGAAGGAAGTTCAAAAACTTCGAAATCTGCATTATTCAATGCGTCTGTAGCATCAAAATCAGCATAAAGGTTGTCTGCATATCTGTAGGTTGCATCTACACTTAGATTATCAATAATCTGGTAATCTAATCCTGCACTGGCAGTTAATTGCGCTGCATTTCCAACTTTTACGCCATCCAAGCTAAGAACAGCGTCCTCAGCACCAGGAATTGGATTTTGATCCTGATCTAAATAAGAAGCGGTAATATCGTCCTTATATTCCCAGTCTCCAATAGAAAGCATTCCATTCCATCTTAATTTGTTTCCAACTCTACCATAGAAATCGAATTCAAAACCTTTGTGCACCTGAGTAATTCCAAGTAGGTTTGCTGTACCTCTAATCTCTTCTGGAGTGTCTCTGTTGAATGTAACTGCGTCAGATTCAAATCTATCAGCCCATGAAGTTCTATAGATATTTACATTTGCATTGAAATACTGCGAACGGAAACCATAACCTAACTCAAGACCAAAAACTTTTTCGTTTGTAAGATCTGGATTCAGAGTATTTCCGAAGTTAATATAAACAGCATCAAACAAAGGTTGTTTTGAGTAATATCCAATATTACCAAATACATTATGTTTTTCGTCAATATTAAAGTTCATACCCCCTTTAATATTACCACCTAAGATGTTTTCAAAGTCTGTTTTTTCAGGAGGCGTAAGTCCAAAAAGTTCTTCACGAGCAAAACCTTGATTAGATAAAGATCCCTGAACAAAAGCCGAAACCTGATCCCCTACGTATTCTAATTGACCAAATACTCCAGCCCATCTAACGTATCCGATGTTGTAATAATCTATCTTTTCCTCATCATCAATACTCTTAAAAACATTTAAAGTATTGCTAACAGATGGTTCGTATGTTTCATTTAAAAATCTTGTAGGATTGTTTCTATCATCCGTTGCAAGATAAGTATCAGCTCCCATAAGATCTACTAATCTGCGGTAGTGGAAACCTTTATATGATCTAAGATCTGCTCCAACGTCTAAAGTGATTTTATCTGTAAGTTCAGTCTCAAAATTAGTAATTAAACCAAACCAGTTATGAGAGTTAACAGATGAACGTTGAGAAATACCATTTTCTCCTGAACGATCTCCATTGCCTTGATTCACAAAATCACCCTGAAATTGTCCTTCGCCAGAAAAAGGCTGTCTTGGATCTCCAAGAGAAGGTACATCTGCACCTGAGTTCCATGCAAAAATATCATCGATTGGAAGCAAACCTTCATCAGTTAAAGGAAGGGCAAAAGATTGACGACCGTTAATTCTACCTATAGAACCTATAGAACCTCCACGTCCAAAAGAAGCATAGGCAGAAGTAGATAATTTAGAAATACTGCTGATATCCCAATCCCAGCTTAATGAAGCTACAGGTTTATGATAGAAGTTTCCAGAAAAAGTAAATTCCTCTCCGTTTCTATATCCAAAATCCGGATTGTATTTTTCGTTTGGTTCACCATCAGAACCATAATCTAAATAACTCTGTAACCTTGTGAAAAATCCTCGCTGGTTGTGTTGTTGAGGAGCACCGGTTAACATGAAATTGAAATCATGATCTTCATTGGCTGTATAACCAACACCAATATAGTAGTTGTAACCTTCAAATGAAGTTCCGTTCACGTAACCATCACCAGAAGTTCTGCTTAGTAAAAACGAACCAGAAAGTCCATTTTCGTTTTGACCTGTATTGTAAGAGGCAAGGGTTTTTATGTACCCATCGTTACCTACACTAACCTTTACCATACCTCCTTCAGACATTTGAGACGAGCGCGTTACTACGTTAATGGTACCTCCCACAGAAGAAACTGCCAGTTTAGAAGAACCTAAACCTCTTTGAACCTGAATCGCAGTAGTAACATCACTAAGACCAGCCCAGTTACTCCAGTAAACCTGACCGTTTTCCATGTCATTAACAGGAATCCCGTTAATCATTACTGCAGAGTTTTGAGTATCAAAACCACGAATAGTAATTCGGGAATCTCCAAATCCACCACCTTGCTTAGTTGCATAGATAGATGGAGTGGTATTAAGAATCTCAGGAAATTCCTGGTTTCCTAACTTTTCCTGAATTTCCGCAGCTCTAATGGTAGAAACCGCAACTGGAGTCTGCCTATCCTTTGCCAGATCTGCAACCCCTGTTATAACTACTTCAGATAATGCATTTGAGTCAGTATTCAACATAATTTGTCCCAGATCTTGAGTTTGACCTCCTGAAACGTTGAATCTTACCGTTTTTGGTTCGTACCCTACGAAGCTAATTCTAATTTGACCTGTAGCGTCTTCAACATCTAAGCTGAAGTTTCCATCGAAGTCGGTCATGGCGCCTTGTTGTGTACCAACTACCATTACGTTAGCACCTGGTAGCGGACCATCCATTTCAGAATCGATTACCGTACCGGTAACAGTTCCTTGAGCAAAGATTGTAGCAGATGCAAAAATCATCGCTAGCAGTAATAATTTCCTCATTTGATTTGATTGTTTGTGTTTGATTAAAATTCGCTGCAAAAAAAGCTAAATTTTAAATGTTAAGTATTATCCAAATGTTAAGATATTTAACTTTAACATTTGTCTGCAACTAAGTTATATAAAAAAAGAAAGTGCCTGATTACAGGCACTTTATAACTATCAACAAGCTATCAACAATTTCGCGTCGATTAACTTATATAGTATTTTAGCATTTTTTTAGTAGAGGAATCATGATTATCCACGTCTTTATCTGCGAATTCCGCAAGAATTTTGTTAGCAAGTTGCTTACCTAATTCCACACCCCATTGGTCGTAACTAAATATGTTCCAGATCACTCCCTGCACAAAAATCTTATGCTCATACAATGCGATAAGTTTCCCCATACTTTCTGGTGTGAGCCTATTTATGAGAATTGTATTTGTTGGATTATTCCCATCAAAAACCTTAAAAGATTTAATCCTGTCAATTTCTTCTTGATGGAAAGATTTGAACTTTAATTCCTCTTCAACTTCCTGTTCAGTTTTACCATTTAATAAGGCTTCAGTTTGCGCAAAGAAGTTTGCCATCAATTTGTCATGATGGGATTTATCCTGAAAAAGTGATTGCTTGAAACCGATAAAATCTGTAGGAATTAATTTTGTACCCTGATGCATTAATTGAAAAAAGGCATGCTGAGAATTTGTTCCCGGCTCTCCCCAGATGATGGTCCCGGTTTGATAATTTACTTTCTCCCCATTTCTATCCACACTCTTCCCATTACTCTCCATTATTGCCTGTTGCAGATATGAAGGGAATTTATCTAAATATTGAGAATAAGGAATAATAGCTTCACTTTCAGCCTTGAAAAAGTTATTGTACCAGATGCTGATCATCGCCAGTTGTACCGGTATATTTTTTTCAAAAGGAGTCTCCTTAAAATGAGTATCCATTTTATATGCCCCTTCAAGTAAAGCTTCAAAATTTTCATACCCAATAGAAAGGCTTATAGAAAGCCCAACCGCACTCCAGAGTGAAAAACGACCTCCTACCCAATCCCACATAGGGAAAATATTCTCTCTATCTATTCCAAAATTCTCGACCTTTTGCAAATTAGTAGACACGGCCACAAAATGCTTTGATATTTCCTGTTCCGGAGCCGACTTCGTAAACCATGCCCTTACCGTAGATGCATTGCTCAGCGTTTCCATGGTGGTAAAAGTTTTGGAAACAATCACAAACAATGTAGTCTCGGGATTCAGGTTTTTTATGGTCTCATGCACATGGTCTCCATCTATATTTGAAATAAAATGAAGATTCAAATGATTCTTATAAAATTCAAGGCTTTCGGTAACCATTGCCGGACCAAGATCAGAGCCACCAATACCAATATTTACCACATCGGTAAAAGGTTTCCCAGTGTAGCCTTTCCGGCTACCCCCAATTACATCATCACAAAAATCCCTGATTTTAGCCTTTACTTCCTGAACCTCAGGAACAACATTCTTGTTGTTCACCTTAATATCAGAATTCTTGCTTGCTCTTAAAGCGGTATGTAAAACAGGTCGATTTTCAGTTTGATTAATAGACTCGCCACCAAAATAACTATCTATTGCTTCTTTCAGTTGACATTCTTCCGCCAGTTTAAGCAATAAAGAACCTGTGTCGCTGGTGATTCTATTTTTACTATAATCTACATAAAAATCTTCCCACTGGATAGTAAACTTTTCAGCTCGATCATCATCGTTCTGGAACATATTCTTCATATGCTCATTCTGGATCTTTCTGAAATGATCTTCTAATTCCTTCCAGGCTTTAGTGGTGGTTGGATTTATATTCTTCATCTAAATATTTTTGTACGGAATTTGCTCCAGCTCTTCCTGCAAAGGTTTTATGTAAGCAAAATATTCATCTTTCAACTCTTCCTCAATATGCTTTGCAGATGGTAAATTTTGACGATAAGGATCTACCTGCCTTCCATTCACCCAGAAACGATAGCACACATGGGGCCCGGTAGCCAGACCTGTGCTCCCAACATATCCAATTACATCCCCCTGTCTAACCGTTTGCCCGTTTCTCACATTTCTCTTGGTCATGTGTAAATACTGGGTAGTATATTTAGAATTATGTCTCACTTTCACATAATTACCATTTCCAGAGGTATAACTGGACGCAATCACAGTTCCGTTAGCAGTACTTACAATTGGAGTCCCATGAGGCGCGGCATAATCTGTACCTAAATGCGCTTTCCATCTTTTCTGAACAGGATGAAATCTTCTTTTCGTAAATCTCGAAGAAATTCTTGAATAATTAAGCGGTGCTTTTAAGAAGAAACTCTGTAGTGCCTTGGCCTCAGCATCATAGAAACTCGGCTGACCTGAAATAGTATCGGTTAAATATCTAAAGGCATAATAAGGCTCTTCAGAATGTTTGAAAACTGCCGCATCTACCTTTTCTATACCGGCAAAAATTGTATCGTCTATATATTTTTCCTGATAGACCATTTTAAACTGATCCCCCTTCTGAAGTTTGAAAAAATCGATACTCCACTGGTAAATATTGGACAGTTCATAAACCAGTAAGTTGCTTAAACCCTGAGCCTGCATAGCTTCAGAAAGTGAAGATGTAATCACTCCGGAAACTTCTCTTCTCTTAATGCTCACCGGCCTTTTCTTCGTTTCAGCATAAATGCTATCCCCAAGCGCCACTACCGTATAATTGATAATATCGTTTTCATAGATAAAGTACTGTGGAGTCCTGGCAGAATCTTTGGCCCGAAGGATCATATATTTTTTCCCGGCTGTAATTCTCGCAGGATTAAAAGTGTCTTTTACTTTATTAGATATTTCAAAAACCTTGCCGTGTCCCACACCGTTCTGATCCATAATAAAACCAAAACTGTCCCCAGACTCTATGGTATCTTTAATAACTTCGAAATCATTCAGCACAAAACCATATTCCTTTTCAATAGGAGTTAGTTTTTCTTCCTTTACCTCGATAACCGCCTGGTCTTTTTTTTCATTATTGCAGCCAGCCAGTGCTAACGTCAACATTAACAGTAATCCTAATTTCTTCAATTTTTTACTTTTTATTTTTCTGTATTAAAAGTATGATTTACCCATTGTTTGCCCCAATCTTCTTTCTCCTCCTGAGTCCACAAATTCGGGAAAAAAGATATTCTTTGAAAACTCGGCGGAAGGAATTTTTTCCAATTGGTTC